>CBDUSV010000056.1:0-12286 GCA_965369885.1 uncultured bacterium | reverse complement strand
ACCTGGGTGAAACTGCCGGCGATGGTGTTGGTGCCACTCTGATAACGGTCGTCATAGGCGATGTTGAGGGTATAGCCCGCCGCGGCGTAATCGGTTTTGCCCGTGAAGCTCAGCAGGGTGATCTGGGGATCGGACGAGGTGAAATCGAAAGCAAACATTCGCCTGACATCCTCGGGGTTGCTGAGCAACACGGAATCCAGCTTGGTTACATTGATCTCCAATGTATCGGCGTTCAAGGGGTCGGAGAGGGCGGAGTTGTTTACGAAATCGATCCCGATCTGGGCCAGGACCGAGAAATCGGAACTCAGGCCTTGTGCCGACAAGGCAAAAATCTGGCTGAGTTGGTTCTCGATATCTCCGACCGTGCGCTCGCCGAACAGAATGGCGTCCTCGCTGACCTTGCCGGTGGTTTCATCGATGCTGGTATGGGTATTGAGGACGACCTTCAGCGCATTGTAGGCATCGACGAAGGCGGTAATCTCGGCCTTGACCGTGGACAGGTTCTGTTCGATGTCGATCTTGATGTTGGTGCCGACTTCCGCTTGGAACAGCGACAGGGTGAGGCCGTCGAACAGGTCGGTGATGATGTTGGTGTCGCGCTCGATCAGAAGCCGTGAATTGGTGATGGCAAGACTGGTTAAGACGCTGCCACCGCCGGTTTCGGTCATGGTGAAGGCGTTGCCCGTGCCCACGATCTTGACCCGCACCTGGCCGCCTTCGGTGACCAACGAGGCGGAGATGTTCTTACCCTGCAGCGTTGCATCATTGTTGATGTTGGTGACAAAGCCCTGAAGGGTGTCGGCCGTGTTGTAGTTGAAGCCATAGCCCGAGCCGTCATCGAAGGTTATGGTGCCGGAAGTGCCCAGGGTGTTTGCACTCGATGACTGGCGCGCTGATTCATAGGTCTTGTTGGTCTTGTCGATCAGCCCGTCGGCGTAAATATTGGCCTTCTGGGATGTCTGAAGTTCGTTATTGATGGCCGAGCTGCCGTCCAAAATCCCCACGGTCTGGAGCGGCGTGTTGGTGGTATCCGAGATCGAGATATCGGTGCCGGTGGTGTCCTTGGTCAGGACCAGATAATGCTCGGTGGTGCTGACCGAAACGATGCTGGCCGAGACCTCGGTCGGCGAGGTGCCGGTGTTGGCGGTGTTGATACGATCACGCAGGCTCAGAAGCGTGTCGGTGGCCGAAACCGTGATCACGGTGCCCTCGATGGTGAATTGATCACCATCGGCGAAGCCGAGGGTTGACGAGGTGCTGGTTTGGGCATCCGACGAAATCTTGTGGGCGCGGGCGGTCTGAAGCACCTCGATATCATGGGTGCCGAGGACGGCGGCGTTGGTGACGGTGACGCCGATCAGGTTGTTGGCCAATGATGCGGCGGTCCCGTCGGTGCGGCTGACCGAGGCAAAGGCCTCCTTGGCGGAAAAGGAATCGTTGATGTTGCCGACACTGGGATTGCCACGCAGGGTGTCGAGGGAATCACTGAGGGCGTTGAGTAGGTTGCGCAGTTCCTGGTAGGCGAGGATCTTTTCGTCGTTGGTTTCAATTCTGGTTTCCAGACGATCGATGGGAAGGCGCCGCGCCGCGATGATGGCGTCGACGGCGCCGGTGAAATCGATGCCGGAACCAAGACCGGAGAAGGAAACCCGACCGCTGTCGTCGATGGATATGCTGTCGAAATTGATGTCCATTTTCGCCGGTCCCTAGATCCCTTTGGAGATCCCGTCGGCGGCGCGCCAAGGGGCGCCGATGCCACGGAATGTCCATATGGCTAAGCCGCCTGTCCAATGGACGGCGGTCGAAATCCTGAATTCTTCTGTTGTCTTGCCTGCTACCTGCGGGGCGATTCTTTGGTTTATTGTCATTCTCTAAACTGTGTGTTCCCTATGGATATATTTCCTCAAAGTTATCTTTTCTCGGCGTCCCTCGAACTATGAAGGATGACGGAGAGGGGAAGATCCCCTCTCCGTACCCTTTAGGCTTATCTGAACAGTTGCAACAGGTTCTGAGGCAACTGGTTGGCTTGTGAGAGCATCGCAACGCCCGCCTGCACCAAGATCAACTTGCTGGTGAAGGTGGTCATTTCGACGGCAACATCCAAGTCCATCAAATTGCTTCGAGCCGCTTCACTGTTCTCGATCGTGCTGGCCAGGTTGTCCGAGGCGAACTCGAGACGGTTCTGACCGGCGCCGATACTTGCTCGTGCGGTATTGAGGGTATCGATCGCCGTGGTGACCCTGGACGAGGCCGTGTTGGCAGTGCCCGCGCTCAGGACATCGGTGCTGGAAAGTGACAGCGCCGAGACATTGACCGCGTTAATCGAGAAGGTCACATCATCGACATCGACAATCGAACCGGTTCCCAGCTTAAAGGTGAAACTGGTCGTGGTCGCAGCCGTGTTCGTGGTACCGAACATGTGTGTGCCAAGGTCATCGACATCGAACGTATGGGCGCCGGAAGCCGAGTCAACCACAAGCTCAGTGAGGTTGAACACGATAGTGAAATCAGCGCCTGAGGCGTTGCTCAGGGTCACTGTTTTCAATCCAGTGGCGTCCAAATCGGCGGTACCCGTGTAGTTGCCGATCGTAAAGGTCGCCGTGGAAGCGTCCGCGGCACCGATGGAGATGATGTTGGTGGCCAGATCTTCGAGCTGCTCGCCCGCGGATGTGCCATTGGTGGCCCGGGTGATGCTGATGGACGAATCCTGAATGATACCGGAGAAGTCGGTATCAGCATTGCCCGAGAACGTACCAGTCGGCTGGATGTCGGTGGTCTTGTCGAACCCCGAATTCAGCACGATGGTCACCCCCAGGGTGCCGAAGCTGGCGGTCTGGGACTCGTTGATCGCGATCGCGGTGGAGCCCAGAGAAATCGTCTCGGAAACACCATCGGAAAGGCGGGTGACCACCAGGTTATCGGCCGTGGCATCGAATTCAACAGCAAACGCGATATCTCCGACGGACGAATCAAAGGTGATGGACGTGAAACCATCTCCGGCCTGGATAACGTTGAGGGAATCAGTCTGGCCGTTCTGAGAAGCGGCTGTCTGAGTCGAACCGTCAACCAGCTTCACGCCGTTGAACTCGGTGTCTGCGGCAATACGGTCGATTTCCGAAAGCAGTTGCTGATATTCAGTGTCGAGCAGTGTCCGCTCAGTGCTGGACAGCTGTCCGGAACCGGACTGCACACCCAAGGTCTTCATGCGAACGAGGATGTCGTTCACCTTGGCCATCGCACCGTCAGCGATCTGAAGCATCGAGGTCGCCTGAATGGCGTTGACCTGGGCTTGTTTCTGGGCCTGGACCTCAGCGTTCAAACGAGAACCAATAGCCAGGGAAGCCGCATCATCCTTGGCCGAATTAACGCGGCTACCAGATGACAGCTTGGCTAGAGAGTTTGTCACCGCCCTGTCAGACATCACCAGATTACGCTGGGCGACGTTGGCGGCAAAGTTGGATATGATATTGAGAGCCATTAGAAATCTCCTACGTGGATGTTGGCATTAGGCGTCCTGCCTATGGAAGAGCCCGCAGTTGTAAAGCACAAAACTTAAGAAAAGCTTGCTCTCCCTCTTTATCCAAACACATCCCGAGTGCCAAAAGTCCCCAAAGTCAAAGTCGTGAACTCCCGGAGAACCTGGGCGCGTTTAGTTCTAGGCTCACACTTGCAAAAAGCAGGCCAGATTTCATGACATGGAAAGATGAGATTTTGCCGCGCTTGACGGTTCCGAGCCGTCTCCGCACTCGGCAATCTTTGCCGGGTGAGGCGAAATTTGCCGGGCAATTTATGCCGGGCAAGGAAGTGGCATTGTTGCGTTCACGCCTGGAAATCCGCTGATAATTAAGGATTCATAAAGGATAATCTGCGAGTTGTTGAGGGCATTTGACCAGTAGTTTTATCGGCGGGGGGAGCCATATTGGCCATGACTTCTGCCCAATCAGCATCATTCTGAAAGATGAGGGACAATATGGAGGCGACGTCAGGCCGTGCAACTGATGGAAATTCCGGATCTGGTGCCGGCGCCACGATCACCCTGGAACAGTTTCTTGGCTTTGCCATCAAAGCCCATAGCGAAGGCCGCATTGATGACGCGGAGCAGGCCTATGAAACCATCCTGGCCAAGGTTCCCGACAATGCCGATGCCCTCCATTTCCTGGGTGTTTTGCGCCACCAGCAAGAGGCCAGCGACGAGGCCGTGCGATTGATCCAAAAGGCGATCAATATCCGTCCAGGCGACGCCCAGCAGCACAACAACTTTGGCAAGGTCCTGGAAGGGCTCGATCGCCTTGACGAGGCCGAGGAACATTTCAACAAGGCGGTCGAATTTGATCCCGGATATGCCGAGGCCCATGCCAATTTGGGCCTTATCCTATTGAGAAACAGCAGTCATTCCGAAGCCATGACTTGTTTCGAAGAGGCGCTCAAATTCGACCCCGACTTACCCCTGCCCAACAAGCACATGGGTGCATTGCAGCTCAAGCAATCCCAGCCCGGTGCCGCGGAACAATATCTTAGGGCTTATCTGAAACAGGTTCCTGACGATGCCCAGGCCATCAGCAATCTGGGTTATGCGATGCAAAAGCAAGGGCAATTCAAGGAGGCGGAACGGCTCTTTCTCCAGGCTGTCGAGACTGCCGCGGAGTCCCCCGAATTGCGCCACAATTTCAGGACTGTCCTAGGCCTTCAGGGCCAAGAAGAGAAGGCACGGGAGCTGTTCCGCCAACTGCTCCAGGACAAACCTGATATGTGGGTGGTCGAGGCCGGTTTCGCCTACAACCTGGCAAAACGGGGGCTCATGGAACAGGCCAAAGAGATATTTAGGGATATTCTCGAAGTTATATCTGACGATGCCGCAGTCTGTAATGACATCGCCGCCTTACTGGCCGAGCTTAACCAGATCGAAGACGCGATCGAGATTTACCACCGCGTCTTCGAAATCGATCCGGACTTCGCCCAGGCCCACACCGGTCTCGGTTGTGTCTATATCTTGAACAACCAGGATGACCTTGCCGTCCTCAGCCTCAAACGGGCGATTTCGATCAAGCCCGATATGGCCGAATCCCATACCGCTCTAAGCCGCTCATTGTGGACCCTCCATGAGTTCGATGAGGCAAAGATCTACGCCGATACGGCCCTTGAGCTTGCCGGCTTCAAGCCCCGGAATTTACCCGACCTCCATGTGATCTATCGCGGTCTCTGCGACTTCAAAGGTCTCGATAAGCTTGGAGATATCAAGGACATTTGTGATCAAATTGGCCCCAAGGGCCTGCAGGTCCTGTTCCTGGGTCTCTTGGTTTTTGCCGATGAAAAGGAACAGGTTCACCACTTGCGTGATCTCGTTTTGAGATGGGCCGAAGGCGTCGAAAACGAGGTTGACGCCGCTATAGACCTGCCACCCCCCAGGAAACACGCGGAAGGCGAAAAGCTCCGGATCGGCTTCCTGTCTTCTGACCTTCGAACCCATTCGGTGTCCAGGTTCCTCACCCCCTTGATGGGTGGCTACGACCATGACCGGTTTGAATTTCATTGCTATTCGACGATCCGGGCTCCGGACGATGAAAAACAACAATTTTTCCAGGATCATGTTGACCATTTCACGTTTGTAGTCGGGCACAGCAATCCTGAGATTGCCAAACTCATCCGCGAAGACGGGATCGACATCCTTTTCGATCTCAACGGTTTTACCAGGGGAACACGTGTCGGTGTGCTGGGATACAAACCGGCGCCGGTACAGATGACATGGCTTGGCTACCCCTTCACCTGCGGCCTCAAAGCCATCGATTATGCGATCATGGACCGCTTCATGAAGCCCAATGATGATGCGGCTATGATTGAGGAACCCTTGGTCATGCCTGAAGCCTGCATCAGTTATGGGCGTGAGGAACCGGAAGCAATCGCGCAGGATCTGCCCATGGACCGCAACGGCGCCGTCACCTTCGGCAGCCTCAACGCTCCGTATAAATACACGCCCAAAATGATTGCCCTGTGGGCCGAGGTTATGAACCAGGTTCCCGATTCGCGTTTCCTGTTCGTGCGGCCAGAGGCCAAATCCCTCAATTTTTGTTCCAACATGACGGAGATGTTTGGCCGCCACGGCATTGATTCGAAACGCCTGATCTTTGTCAACAACCGTTTCGGTGAGAAATCGCATTTCGCTTATTACAACGATATCGATATCTCCCTCGACACGTTTCCACTGACCGGTGGCACCACCACATACGACGCCATTTTCATGGGTGTGCCGGTGGTGACATTGGTGGGGGAAGTTTTCCATCAACGCATCAGTTACAGCGTCCTCATGCATTGCGGCCTCGATGAGCTTTGCACGTTTACCCCGCAAGATTTCGTGGAACGGGCGGTCCGCCTTGCCGGTGAGCACGACAAGCTTCTCACCTGGCGGCACGGCTTACGGGATGTGATGGAGGCTTCGCCGCTTTGCGATGATGAGAAATTCATTTCCCAATTCCAGAACATGCTTGAGCAGACCGCCAAGCTTCACGAATTGCGTTAGGGCGCCGTCGGAATTGGTTTCACGCAATCAGGGTAAGGAATTTATGGTGGACGACCGGGTAGAATTCGAAAAAACCAAACGCCAGTATGCCGAAGACATGGCTGCCGATAAGGTTACCCAGGCCCAGGCCCTCGATGTGTTGACGCGCTCGGACCGCCACAACTGGTCTTATCAGTGGAGCTGGCTCGGCGTTCCCATCATTCAATTGCCGTCGGATGTGCTCGCGGCCCAGGAGGTGGTGTGGGAGACCAAACCCCAGGTCATCATCGAGACCGGGATTGCCCGCGGCGGGTCGCTCATCTTCTTCGCATCGTTGCTGGAATTGATCGGCGAGGGCGAGGCCATCGGCATCGATATCGATATTCGGCCCCACAACCGCGATTCCATCGAATCCCATGCCTTGTCGAAACGTACTCATATGATCGAGGGATCATCCATCGACCCTGACATCGTCAGCACCGTTAAGGACCGCATCCCAACCGGCGCCCGGGTCATGGTGGTGCTCGATTCCAACCACACCCATGATCATGTGCTTGAAGAGTTGCGGCTCTATTCGCCGCTGGTCACGGTTGGGCAGTTCCTCATCGTTGCCGATACCCTTGTCGAGGACTTGCCCATCCAGGACCATCGGCCACGCCCCTGGGGGCCCGGCAACAACCCGGCGACGGCGCTCAGGGCATTTCTAGAAAATTGCGACGATTTCATTCCGGACGACTTCATTAATGCCAAGCTTCTAATGACCAGTTCGCCCGGGGGGTTTCTCAGACGGGTAAAAACCTGATGAAGGATGATGGCGACAAGCTCGACGTTTTGCTGTGGGGCGCCCTAGGCCAGGCCAAGGTGCTGCGGCCGATCATCGAGGCCGCGGGCCATTCGGTTTGCGCTGTCTATGACCGTGATCCCGGACTTGCGCCGCCCTTCCGCGATATCCTCTTCATGACCGGTGATTCCGATCTCAAGGCTTGGCTGGTGGATCATAAGGACCGGGATTTGGCCTTCGCAGTGACGATCGGCGGGGCCTTTGGCCGCGAACGGTGCGACATTGCCGACAACCTTATTGCCAAGGGTCTTCAGCCAATCACCGCCGTGCACCCAAGGGCCTGGGTCGCCGATAGCGCCCGCTTGGGTGATGGCTGCCAGATCATGGGCATGGCGGCGGTCTCCGAGGATGCGGTCCTTGGCCGCCAGTGTATCGTCAATACCAATGCCTCGGTTGATCATGAATGCGTGCTTGGCGACGGCGTCCATGTCATGCCCGGCGCAACCTTGGCCGGCTGCGTAACCGTAGGGGACTTTGCCACCATCGGTTCCAACGCCACGGTGCTGCCGCGTGTTTCCATAGGCTCCGGGGCGATGGTCGGCGCCGGCGCCGTGGTGACCCGCGACGTGCCCGACGATACTCTTGTGGTTGGCGTGCCGGCGCGGCTCAGCACTTCGGCGTCTTGGGCCGAGACACCAGTTGCCCTCAGCGGTTAGGGGAGGGGGACGCCCATGAAAAAGCCTATTCCCATCGCCGGTCCATCGATCACCGCCAAAGAGGTCGAATATGTGGCCGATGCCGCCGCCAACGGTTGGTTCGAGAATGCGGGCGCCTTCAATGCGCGTTTCGAGGCGGCGTTCGCGGAATATACCGGGAGCCGCTTTGCCATAGCGCTGCCGAGCTGCACCTCGGCGATTCATCTATCACTGGCCGCCCTTGGCGTTGGACCCGGAGACGAGGTCATCGTGCCCGACATCACCTGGATCGCCAGCGCGGCGCCGATAACTTATCTCGGCGCCACCCCGATCTTCGCCGATGTCGACGAAGCCACCTGGTGCATGACCGGCGAAGGTTTTGAGCGCTGTATCACCGAGCGCACCAAGGCCGTCATCCCGGTCGATCTCTACGGCAACATGGCCGAAATGGAGGCCATCCGTGACCGCGCCCACCGACATGGCATCGCGGTGGTCGAGGATGCCGCCGAGGCCGTGGGCTCGGAATTCAAGGGCCGCCGCGCGGGAAGTTTTGGCGATACCGGGGTTTTCAGCTTTCACGGCTCCAAGACCATGACCACGGGCGAAGGCGGCATGGTTGTTACCGACGATGAAGCGCTTCATGACCGCATGCGCACCTTGTGCGATCACGGCCGTGAGCCGGGCGATACCGGCTTCTTCAATTCCGAGGTCGCCTTCAAATACAAGATGAGCGCCATGCAGGCCGCACTGGGGCTTGCCCAGCTCGAGCGTATCGATGAACTCGTCGATGGCAAACGCCGGATCTTTTCCCTCTATCAAGACCGGCTCATGGACCTTGCGTGCCTCAGTCTCAACTTCGAGGCGCCGGGGACCAAAAGCAGCTATTGGATGGTGACGGCGGTGTGGGATCCGGGCCTTGACCTCGCCAAGCAAGACGTGATGGATCGCCTGTCGGCCGAGGGCATCAACACCCGGCCGTTCTTCCATCCCTTGAGTACGCTCCCGGCCTACCGCGATGCGGCGGACAGCCCCCGGGCGGCGCGCGAGAACGTGGTGAGTTACCGTCTTGGGCCCCGGGGCATCAATCTTCCGTCCGGGCTAACCCTGACCGAGCTGGAGGTTGACTACATATGTGACCGCCTGCACGAAATTTTTGCTTCTGCCGTGGCTGGAAACCAGTTGGATCACACCGTTCAAAAGGTGGCGGGATGACCATCGATGCCGGCATCAAGGGTGACGTCAGCGGCGCCTGGGTCATGGATACCCTTCAAAGTGCCGTGGCGCTTCATCAAGCGGGCAAGCTCGACGATGCCGAGGCCCTTTATCAACAGGTTCTCGACAGCGACCCAGGCAATCCCGAGGCCCTTCATCTGCTTGGCGTCGCAGCCCATCAGCGCGGCCGGATTTCAGATGCGGTGGAGTTGATATCGAAGGCGATCAAACAGGCGCCACGCAACACGGTCTATTACGGAAACCTGGCCGAGGCCCATAAGGCCATGGGCATGTTCGACAAGGCGGCGGCGACCCTCACCAAAGCAATCAAACTCAAACCCGACTGGGCCGAGGCCTATAACGAGCTCGGTGCGATCACGGTCGAACTGAACAAACTTGGCAAGGCCATCCAACTGTTCAACAAGGCGATTAAGCTCAAGCCGGATTTTGTCGAGGCCCACAACAACCTTGGCATTGCTTTTCTTAGGCAAGACAAACTTGACCAAGCGCAACAGGCCTTCGAGAACGCCTTGGCGATCAATCCTGATTATCCCAATGCCCACAACAACCTCGGCACCGTTCTCCGCGATCTCGACCGCCCTGAAGATGCCCTTGACCATTACCACAAGGCCTTGGCGGTGCGCCCCGAATATGCCGCTGCCTACAATAATCTCGGCATTTCCTTGCACGACCTCGGACGTATCGAGGACTCCATCGCCGCCTTCAACAAGGGGATTGAGAACCAGCCCAACGTCGCCGAGTTTTACCGCAATCTCGCGAAGCCCATGTTCAGGTCTGGAAATGTCAAACAGGCGATAGAAATCTGTAACACGGCATTGCACCTGGACCCTGATTATCAACAGGCTGAATGGGAACGGTCCTTGTATGGGCTGATATCCGGGGACTGGGTTCAGGGCTGGGCGGATTACCGGGGACGGCTTACCCTGAACCGCAAACTTGCCAGCCGCCCCGAGGCGCCATGGCCACGTGATCTGAGTGGAAGACACATTCTGGTCCTCGGCGAGCAAGGACTGGGCGACCAGATCTTCCTGCTGCGATTCGCCCGTGAGCTCAAGGCCCGGGGCGCTGAGTTTACCGTGGCGGTCGATGCCAAGATCGTTGATCAGGTGGGGCGGATTTCTTTTATCGACGATGTAGTCACCATCAAGGGGAAATCCGCGACCGGGGGAGAAATCGTCTATCTCGGCGATCTGCCGTTCCTCTTAGGGGTGGATAGTACGCCTGGTCCGGTGGAGCTAACCCCACTGGCGGATCGCCTTGAGGCCATGGGCCAGCGCTTGGCCGCCCTGGGGCCGCCGCCATATATGGGTGTCACCTGGCGCGCCGGCATCAAGGAAAAGGACCGGCTTTTCAAGGAAATTCCCTTGGAACTCTTCGCTGGGACCTTGGCTCCGGTGGAGGCCACCATATTGGCCCTGCAACGCCATCCCGAACCTGGCGAGATCGACCAATTCGCCAACTGCCTGGGACGCGATGTCCATGATTTCACCGATGTCAACGACGACCTGGAGGACATGTTGGCGCTGTTGGCCTTGATCGACGATTATGTCGGGGTCAGCAACACCAATATGCATCTTGGCGCCGGAGTCGGCCTTGCTTGCCGCGTCCTGATTCCCCACCCGCCGGAGTTCCGCGATATGGCCGCGGGCGAAACTACGCCCTGGCACCCCGGCTTTCGCCTCTATCGCCAAACCCCGGTTGCCGGGCAAAGACAAGGTGATTGGCAGGACGCCATGGTGGAATTGGCACGCGATTTGACCGCATCTGCCGTTTGCAAGGTGGCGGGATGACCGGCAACGGCCAATATAACCAAGACTTGCACATCTTTCGCGGCATCCGGGTAGACAATCCCAACGCCGCCAAATTGTGAATCGGTGTTGTCGGTCTACTGTTCCGTTTTGAAAATTTAGATAACGAAATTCATTCTATGTCTCAAAAACACGATCTAGCGCTAGATTTGGTCAGCAGAATTTACCAAAATTTTGACAGCCACGGGGACAAGGTTTGTCTCTATTTTCATCGTGGAGATGAAGAAAAGACGGAAGCCATCACCTTCTCGCAGCTTTCGCTCGACGCTAGTGGTTTTGCTTGTGCTTACAAAGATGCTGGGTTGAATTCTGGAGATATTATTCTGATATTTCTTGATCATCATCCGTCCATGTATGCATGTTTCTTGGGTGCGATAATGGCTGGTGTCATTCCATCCTTCATGCCATGTCCGTCACCTAAGCAGCATCCGGAAAGGTATTGGCCGTCGCATCTGCAATTGCTGCGACGCATTAGTCCCAAAGCCATTGTCACGGATGTGCCACATTCACAGGAAATGAAAGCATTCGGTTTGCTTGATGATACGGTCGCGCTCATTGATGTGGATGGCGTTGGCCCTGCTCGCGAACGCTTCGTGCCCGCAAAAATTGAGCCGACCGGCATAGCTTTTTTACAGCACAGTTCTGGCACGACAGGATTGAAAAAGGGTGTCCCTCTTTCCCATCAAGCGATCCTCAATCAAGTGTCATCCTATGCTGGGGTGTTGGGACTGCAACTTGAAGACAACATCGTAAGCTGGTTGCCGGTGTATCACGACATGGGGTTGATTGCGTGCATGATCATTCCGTTGGTGCTTGGCCAGACGACGGTGCTGATGGATCCATTGAAATGGACCGTGCGCCCGGTGATGCTGTTTGAGGCCATTGGCGAATATGATGGCCGGTTCGTGTGGCTCCCGAATTTTGCGTTTGAGCATCTTTGCAGATTTCCCAATGGAACATCTCCGACCACCGATCTTTCAGGGGTCAAGGCTTTTATAAATTGTTCGGAGCCTTGCAAGCTAGAAACGTTTGACCGATTTGCCGACACTTTTCATGGCTGGGGAGTAAGGCGCTCTCAATTGCAGGCGTGTTATGCGTTGGCGGAAAACGTGTTCGCCGCGACCCAGACGCCCCTCGAACGTGAACCACAAGGCTCCAGCCCCGATGTCTTCGCGTGGAAGAAATGCGGTGACGCGGCCGCCGTGAGCGATCTAAGTTCCGGAAAACCGGTTGCCTCGGTCGGATTCCCTGTTCCAGGTGTCGATATCTGCATCCG
>CBDUSV010000055.1:0-12290 GCA_965369885.1 uncultured bacterium | reverse complement strand
CGTCGCCGCGGCTGGGGATTTGGAAAAGCTGAGCCACATTCGCGCCGGGTTGCGCCAAAGCGCGGAACGATCCCTGCTCGGCGATGTGGCGGGCTATGTCCAGACCGTGGAAGCGGCCTATCGCGACATGTGGCGGCGCTGGTGCGTCAAATCGCAACCTGCCGCCAATGTGGCGGAATAAAGCCGAAAACGTTGCGTACGAAAGCCATGGCCAGGAAGCCCAAAAGAAAGACCAAACGTTCGGGGCCTTCGCCCAGGACCGTCCCTGCGGTCAGGGAAACCCTATCTCCCGGGACGGTGGCCCTATTGCAACAAGCGGTCGGCCATCATCAGGCGGGGCAACTCGCAAAAGCCGAACGGATCTATCGCCGGGTCCTTGACAGCGAGCCCAACAATTTCCATGCCCTGCATTTCCTTGGCGTCATCGCCGGGCAACAGGGACGCCAAGCCGATGCCGTGGGATTGCTGAGCGAAGCGCTCCGGCACAACCCGAAGGCCGCCGACGCCCATTTCAATCTCGGCAACGTCTTGAAACAAGAAGGTAAATTTGAGGAGGCCATCTCCGCGTTCGAGCGCGCCATTGCCCTCAATCCGCAATACCGCGATGCCCACACAAATCTGGGTGTCGCCCTTATGGGCCTAGGCCAATACGATGCCGCCGCCGCCGCCCACCACCGCGCCCTTGCAATCGATCCCACATATGTGGCCGCCCACAACAACCTCGGCATCACCCTGCATAAGCTTGGCGACGTCACGGATGCCATGGCCTGCTATCGGCGGGTGCTGGAACTCGATCCCGGCCATGCCGATGCCCATTGGTCCCTTGCCCTGGCCCTGTTGTTGTGCGGCCAGTTCAAGGAGGGCTGGGCCGAATATGAATGGCGTTGGAAAACTCCGGACTTGGCGCCGATACGGAGAGATTTTTCCCAGAACCGGTGGGATGGTTCACCGCTCGATGGCAAGACCATCCTGCTCCATGGCGAACAGGGGATTGGTGATGCCATTCAGTTCGTTCGTTATGCCAAGATCGTCGCCGGCCATGGTGGGCACGTCATTGTCGAGTGCCCAGCTAAACTGACCGGGCTGCTCTCGGGTGTTGGCGGCATCGGCCGGTTGGTGGCCCGAGGCGATGACTTGCCGGCCTTCGATACGCACATTCCATTGATGAGTCTGCCGCAAATTCTCGGCACCATCCTTGAAACCATCCCCGCTGAGGCCGGTTACATAACCGCACCACCGGGACTGACAGAGAAATGGGCGGTTGAGGCCAAGCACTTCGCTGGCCTCAAAGTCGGCCTATGCTGGCAAGGCAACCCTGATCATGATGATGACAAAAAGCGTTCCATCCCCCTGAAACGCTTTGCGCCGCTCCTTGAGATGTCCGCCGCGACATTCGTCAGTCTACAGAAGGGGCCGGGCGAGGAGCAGATCGCAAGCCATGGGCTTGAAGACCGGATTGTCGACTGGGGTTCAAAGCTTGGTGATGGACCCGAAGGTTTTACCAACTTGGCCGCCATCATGAAAAACCTGGATTTGGTGATCACGGTCGACACTGCTGTTGCTCATCTGGCCGGGGCCATGGGACTGCCGGTATGGATGCCGTTGGCATACGTTCCGGATTGGCGATGGATGTTGGCGCGAACGGACTCGTCCTGGTATCCGACAATGCGTCTTTTCCGGCAGTCGTCGCTGGGCGATTGGGATGATGTGTTTAGGGCCCTCCAGGCCGAACTCAAGAGTTTTTCCCATCGCGGCTAAATTGGGCCGCCACCTCGCGACCGCATTAATTCCGGCCGCTTCAGCGCACGATTAACCCTTTGATCACCATAAGCCGGGATACTGTTAATTGCGCCGCGGCCGACTCCGTGGCGTTTTAAAACCTATATATTTCAAAAGGTTATTGGAAATGGACGCGGTGGTTGAATCCGAGGATTCGGTATCCCTTGAAGGCATGATCGATATCGCCGTCGAACATCATCAAGCGGGCCGGCTCCTAGACGCCACCATCCTTTACCAGCAGGTTCTGGATGCGGAACCCCGGCATGTTGACGCCAACCATCTTCTCGGCGTCATCGCATACCAGGAGGATCGCTTCGACGCGGCCATAGATCTCATCGGCAAGGCCCTCAGGGATCGTGCCCATGAAGACGCAATCCGGGTCAATTATGGCCGTGCACTGATGGGCGCCGGGCGGGTGTTGGAAGGCGCCGAAGCCTTGTGGTCCGGAGGCTATTATGACGAAGCCGAGGACGCCTGCCGGGACGCCATCGAGGCCACGCCCGAGGATCATTTACTTTACATCCTTCTTTCCCGCATCCTGATGGACAAGGACCTTCCCCGCGAAGCCGAGGCGGCTATATACGAAGCGTTCCGGAGGGCGCCGTCCCGTGTTGCCCCGGTGGGCGATGGTCCCCGGGATCTATCGGAATATAGCCGCGTCGCCAAAAACTTCACCTACGTGGTCGATATTGTCGGCACCTGCAATCTTCGCTGTCCGAGCTGCCCGGTGGGCAATCTTTCCGCCATCGAAAGGCCGAAAGGGTTCATGGATGTCGGTCTGTTCGAAGACATCGTCAAAAAGATCAAAACCGAATGCAGCGATGAAACCCCGAATCTGATGCTGTTCAATTGGGGAGAGCCATTTTTGCACCCCAAGCTTCCTGAAATCATCGGCATCGCCAAGGCCCACGCACTTCCGGTCATGTTGTCATCCAACCTGAGCACCAAATTGGATTTCAGGGACGTGATCCGCGCCGAACCGGAGACCATCAAGATTTCGCTTTCCGGCATGACCCAGGAAATTTACGGCAAGACCCACGCCAGAGGAAACATCGAGACGGTCAAGGAGAACATGCGCAATCTCCGGCGCCATATCGACGAGTTTGGCGCCAAGACATTCGTGTGGGTGAATTACCACAAGTACCGGCACAATATTGGCGACTACGGGGACGCCGTAGAATTCGCCCGCTCCTTGAATTTTGATCTTATGCCGATTGCCGCGTTCTTCCAGCCCTTGGAGAAGATGGTCGAACTCGTCGAAAACAGGCTTCCGGATGCCGATAAAAAACTGGTTGATCTGTTGATCGATCATCCCTTGGTGGGTGCGATCATGAACAAGCGCATCATGGATCCGGCGCTGGATTGTGAACTGCGCTCCAAGATGATGACGATCAACCATGACGGGTCGGTGGCGCTGTGCTGCGGCGTTTATAAGACGGAAAACATGCTGGGCGCGCAGTTCACCGATCTTCCCCATCAGGAACTTCAGGCCCTGAAGTACGAACATGACTTTTGCAAGACCTGTTACAAATCCTATTTGGCCTTCCAGCCAACCCCCCCCAATCCGCCCGAGAAAAATGACGTCAGTGAAAAGCGGCAAACGGAAAATCTCTATCGCAAGTTGAGACAGTCAAGAGGCCCAGCTTCAGATCAAGGATGAAACTGATCCGGTCATGAATGAGATACAGCCCAAAATTTCCATTGATGACATGATCGATGGCGCCCTTGGCCATCATCAAGCCGGGCGCATCGATCAGGCCGCGGCGATTTACCGCGAAGTTCTCGATCTCGATGCCGGGAATGTCGACGCCAACCATCTCCTGGGCGTGGTCTTGCTGCAGAGCGGAAACCATTCCGAAGCGGCCGATTTTTTCATAACAACGGTTCGGCTCAAGCCCGATTTTGCCGAGGCACACTGCAATCTGGGCGTGGCCTTTTACGGGCTGGGCCGATTGATTGAGGCGGCCTCGTCCTACAATCGCGCCCTGGCGATCAATCCCGCCTATCCCCAAGCCCATTACAACCTTGGCAACGTGTTGCGGGACCAGGAAGAATGCGACCAGGCGGTTGCATGTTATCGAAAAGCCATCGAGCTCAAACCCGATTACATCGAAGCCCACAACAATCTGGGTTTTACCCTTCAAAGACAGGGTCAGCTCAGTGAAGCCATCGCCAGTCTCAACAATGCCCTCTCGCTCAACCCCGATGATGGCGGCGCCCTTGTCAATCTTGGCAACAGCTATCTCCAACTGAGGAACTTGAAACAAGCGGAACAGAGTTTCCGCCAGGCCCTTGATGTCAATGCCGATGAAGCGGAGGCCCATAACGGCCTGGGCAATGTCCTGAAAGCCCGGGACCAATTGGATGAGGCCGTAGCCAGTTACCGCAAGGCCATCGAGATCATCCCGGAATTCATCGAGGCCCATAACAATCTTGGAAATGTCTTCAAGGATCAGGGCAAGGAGGACGCGTCCATCGAATGTTTTAAGCGGGCCCTGGACATGAACCCGGATTACGCCATGGCCTTTTCCAACCTGCTTTTCACCATGACCGGCAGCGCGGCATACGGCCCGGCCGATATCTGGGCCGAGATCGAACATTGGAATCAATTGCGCGCGCCGGCGGTGTCAAGCCGTCCTGCAAATCATCGAAACGACAAAACCCCCGGCCGGCGGTTGACCATTGGTTATGTCTCTCCCGATTTCCGACGTCATTCCGTCAGCTATTTTTTCGAGCCCTTGCTCTCAGCCCATGACCGCGATGCGGTCAAGGCCATCTGTTATGCCGAGGTCAGCGATCCCGATGAAATGACCGGCCGTCTGCAAGAACTCAGCGACGGTTGGTGTCAAACCGTGGGGCGGACCGCGCGGGATATCGCCCAACAAATCCAGCGCGACGGCGTCGACATCCTGGTCGATCTTGCCGGCCACACCAAGGGCAACCGGTTGGATGTGTTCGCATTGAAGCCGGCCCCGCTCCAGATCACCTGGCTTGGCTATCCGGGAAGCACCGGGCTTGGGGCGATGAATTGCCGCCTGACCGACGCCATAGCCGATCCCGAAGGGGTGAGCGATCCCTATTTCAGCGAAGACTTGATCCGGCTTAACCGCGGTTTTCATTGCTATAAGCCGCCTTCGGATTGTCCTGAAGTCTCGACCCTGCCGGCACGGGAAAGCGGCGCCATCACCTTCGGCTCGTTCAACAACCTGGGCAAGGTCACATCCGAAGTGATTTCGGCCTGGGCGCGTATCCTGACCGAAGTGCCCGGGTCCCGCATGGTGATCAAAAGCCCCAAACACATCGAGAACATGCGCGCACGGTGCCGCCAAGCCTTTTCCGAACATGGCATCGGCCAAGACCGGCTGGAACTGTTGGCCGATGCGCCGACGACACGGGATCATCTCGAAACCTATGGGCGTGTCGACATTGCCCTCGACACCTTTCCCTATAACGGCACCACCACCACATGTGAGGCCCTGTGGATGGGGGTACCGGTGGTGACGCTTCGGGCCGACCGCACCGCGGGGCGGATCGGCGCCAGTCTGTTGACGGAAGTGGGAATGCCAGATCTGATCACGGACAATGTGGACGCATATGTCGCCAAGGCCAAGGACCTGGCGGGCAGGCTGGACAGTTTGGACGCCATGCGTGCCTCCATGCGCCAGCGCATGGCCAGATCACCACTTTGTGACCCAGTCGGCTTCGCCGAGGATATGGAGGCCACCTACCGCCAATTGTGGCGTCAGTGGTGCGAAACGCCCTAGCCGGCCTATCGCGCCGGATTCCGCGGTGCCCTGGGTGCTTTGGTTAACCATTCCCTAACCGCCACGGGAGATCATTGCCGCACCCCCATGGCCGAGCCTTCATGGGCACCGGATTCGCCAACAAACACATCAGTTGCCAACGATGGACGCCGTCAACACCCAATCCCTTGATCAGGCCCTGCATGCCGCCGTCGCCCATCAACAGGCCGGCCGCCTTGCCGAGGCCGCCGAGATCTATTGCCAGGTCCTGGAGGTCGATCCCGGCAACGCCGACGCCAACCATCTGCTCGGTGTGATCGCGTTTCGCGACGGCCGGTTCGATGATGCCGTCGAATTGATCGCCAAGGCTGCGGCGGTCAAACCGGATGAAGCAAACTTCAACATCAATCTGGGCAAGGCGCTTGTGGCCGCGGGGAGGGCAACCGAAGGGGCCGAATCCTTGTGGAAGGGCGGCGACTTTGCATCAGCGGAAGCGGCGTGCCGCAATATCATCGCGGCAACGCCCGATGATCCGGAAGCCTATGTCATCCTTGCCCGTGTCCTTGCCGATCTGGATAGGCCCCGGGAGGCGGAGGACATCCTCTATCGGGTGGTCCGGTCCATACCCCATGATGATCCTCCCCCCACATCGGGGAAAGCCAGCCTAAAGGATTTGGACCCCCAAACCCTGGTGAAACTGGTCGGAAAGGAAGGCAAAACAGTCTTTCATAGGCAAACCCAAGCCTTCACTTATGTCATCGATGTGGTCGGGACCTGCAATCTGGGGTGCCCAAGCTGTCCGGTCGGAAACCTGACCGGCGCGGGCCGGGACAAGGGATTCATGGATGTCGATCTTTTCACCGAGATCGTCAAGAAAATCAAACGGGAACGGGTCGAGGATACGCCGGAATTGTGGCTGTTCAATTGGGGCGAGCCGCTGTTGCATCCCAAGCTTCCCGAACTTATCGGCATTGCCAAGGCCCATGATCTTCCGGTGATGATCTCGACCAATCTGAATTCCAAGCTGGACTTCAAGGACGTGATCCGGGCCGCGCCGGACACCTTGAAGATCTCGCTGTCGGGTTTCAGCCAGGAAATCTATGGGCAGACTCATGCCAAGGGACAGATCGAGACCGTCAAGGCGAACATGCGCAAAATTCGCGGCTACATGGATGAACTTGGCGTCGCCATCGATGTCTGGGTCGGCTTTCACATTTACCGGCATAATGTGGCCGAGTTGAAAGCCATGCAAGCATTCGCGGACTCCTTGGGCTTTGGTTTCAACACCGTGGTCGCCTTCCTGCAGCCCTTGGAAAAAATGGTCGAGGTGGTGGAAGGGAATTTCCCATCGGACAAAAAGGACCTGCTCGATCTCATGATTGATCATCCCCTCGTCAAGTTCGTGAAAAATCGCGAATACAAGATTTCGGAGCTCGATTGTGAAGTGCGCACCAACATGATGACCATAAACCATGATGGATCGGTGGCGTTGTGCTGCGGGGTCTACAATCCCGACAACATGCTGGGCGTCAAATTCACCGACCGATCCCATCAGGAATTGCAGGCCTTGAAGTACCAACATGACTTCTGCAGGACCTGTTACAAATACGACCTTCAGGCCCAGTTCATCCCCGACAGAATCGTCAAGGAAGACAGCCAGATCTTCAGCGCCGCGGTAGGCCACATCCTTCGCAATCCCCGAAACCGCACATAACACGCATAGACCGGCGATATGGAACGGCAACACATTTTTGCTGAGGCCCAGGGACATCACCAGGCCGGCCGCCTTGCCGAGGCCGAGCGTCTTTACCGGTCACTTCTAAGCCATGATCCCAACGACGCCGATGCTTGCCATTATCTCGGTGTGCTCGCTTACCAGTCCGGTGACTTGACCACCGCCGAAACGCAAATCCGCCGGGCGATGGAAATCGAACCCAACTCCCCGTCGATGCATTGCAACTTGGGCCTGGTTTTCAAGGACCAGGGTAACCTCAAAGAGGCAGAGGAATCATTTCTCGGCGCCATCGGTCTGGCACCGGGACTGGCATCGGCCCACTGCAATCTCGGCCTTGTCCTCATGGCACTGGACCGCGTCGATGATGCTGAGTCAGCCTTGCGTCAGGCCTTGGCCCTTGCGCCGAACGATGCTGATGCACATCACAATCTTGGCAATCTTTTGCGCCGGCACGGTGATTTTCATGGCGCCGAGGTCGCCTTCCGCCATGCGATCGATCTTCAGCCCAGACGCGCGGAAAGCTGGAACAATCTAGGGCTCTCAATCATGGATCAGGGGCGCATGGCGGAGGCGGTGGAAGCCTTCCATGGCGCCTTGGCACATAACCCGGCCTATGGGGAAGCCCATAACAATGCCGGAGTCGCATTGATGCAATTGGGCCGTATGGGTGATGCCGAGACGGAATTGCGCCAGGCATTGGAACTCGACGCCAATTCGGCATCAGCTCTGAACAATCTGGGGAACTGTTTTAAAAACCAGGGGCGAATCGGTGAAGCCACGACCGCGTTGCGGAAGGCGCTGGCGATTGCTCCCGATACCGCGGACATCCACAGCAGTCTGATCTTCCTGCTCGACGATGATCCGGATTTGGACCTTGCCGCACATCAGAAAGAACGGCGGCGTTGGGACCAGGCCCATGGCCGCCCCTTGGCGCCGCGCATTCGGACCCACGGCAACGATCCCGACCCCGAAAGGTGTCTTCGCATCGGCTATGTGTCCGCCGATTTTTGGCGCCACTCGGCGGCAGCGGCAATTGGCCAAGTGCTGTTCAACCACGACCACGAACATTTCGAATCCATCTGCTATTCCGGTGTCATCCGCGAAGACGATCTCACCATGCGCTTCCGCGCCGAGGCCAAGGCATGGCGAGACATTCGCGGGCTCAGCGACGATGAACTGGCAGAACGTATTCGTGCCGATGGCATCGACATCCTGGTCGATCTTTCCGGTCATTCCGCGGGCAATCGTCTGCAGGTTTTCGCCAGGAATCCGGCGCCGGTCCAAGTCACGGGTTGGGGACATTGCAACGGCACCGGGCTTGCGGCCATGGATTATCTTTTCAGCGACCGGATCGCGATCCCCCCGGAAGATGCCGGCCTTTTCGCCGAGGACATCGCTTATCTTCCCTGCGCCATTGGATTCTCCCCGCCCGATGACGCCCCCGAGGTTGCCGAGATGCAGCATCAAGACACGGACCCGATTGCCTTCGGATGCTTCAACCGTTGTGAGAAGATATCGGAACCCAGCCTGGCCTTGTGGGCTGAAATATTGCACGAACTCCCGGACGCGCGCCTGGTTCTCAAGAACCGGGAATTGAGCGATGATTCAACCCGGCGTCGGATGATTGCGGCGCTGGGTGCGGTTGGGGTTGCGGAGACCCGAGTGACCCTGCTTGGCCGCACCTCCCGCCGCCAGCAGTTTGAAGCCTTCAACAATATCGACATCGCCCTGGACCCGTTTCCACATGGCGGTGGCATTTCCACCTATGAGGCCCTGTGGATGGGGGTGCCAATGGTGACGCTTCTGGGCAATGCCCTTTCCGGCCGTTACCCAGCTTCAATTCTCAATGCCATCGGGGCGCCTGAGTTGGTGGCGTCGAGCCGGTCTGAATATCGGGATATTGCCGTGTCCCTGGCGCGTGACGTTAAGGCGCTTGGCGATTACCGGCGGCATCTACGCCGGCAGGTTAGCGTCTCCGCCGCCGGTGATCCTCACCGCTACGCTGGTGCTGTCGAGGCGGCCTATCGTGACATGTGGAGGCGATGGTGCCTTGAACAGCGTCGCGTGGCTACCACCGGGACCGCGGACTGAAACGGTGACAGGGGCGATTACGCCGCGGGCTTGATTTCGACCGGGGTGATGTCGGCCAGGCCGGGAAAATAGCGGTCGCGCTCCGACGTGATGGGTTTGCCGCGTTCGGGCCAGTCGATACCGATATCGGGGTCGTCCCAGCGGATACCCCGCGCGGAGTCGGGGGTGTGGAAGGCCGAGATCTGATAGAAGACCTCTGAATTGCGCACCAGGGTCTGGAAACCATGGGCGCAACCCTCTGGAATATATAGCATATGCCGGTTCGCGGCGCTGAGCACGGCGGCGGTCCATTTGCCATAGGTGGGGGATCCGGCGCGCAGATCGACGGCGACGTCGTAGATCTTTCCGGTGATGCAGCGCACCAGCTTGGCCTCGTCATGGGGCGGCAGCTGGTAATGCAGGCCGCGCAAGGTGTGCTTTTGGCGGTTGAGCGAGGTGCTGCACTGCACCAGTTTCGGGTTGAGGCCGTGGGCTTCGAATTCCCGGACACACCAGGTGCGGGCGAAGAAACCGCGGTCGTCCTCGATGGGGTCGGGGTCGATCACCACGACACCCTCGATCTCGGTCTCGAAGAACTTCATGGCAGGATCTCGACCTCGGGGATCGGGACCACGAAGCGTCCGCCCCATTGGCGAATCAAAGCCATCTGTTCCATGATCTCGTCTCTGAGGTTCCACGGCAGGATCAGCACGTAATCGGGCTTGGTCTCGAAAATCCGTTCCGGGGCCAGGATGGGGATGCGGGTACCGGGCAGATACAGCCCTTGCTTGTGGGGGTTGCGGTCGACCGTGTAGTCGATGAAATCCCCACGAATGCCGCAATAGTTCAACAGGGTGTTGCCCTTGGCTGGCGCTCCGTATGCGGCGATGGATTTTCCCTCCCCTTTGGCCTCGATGAGGAAGCGGAGAAGCGCGCGCTTGGTATGGCGGGCGCATTCGGCGAAATCTAAGTAGCTGGCAATGTCATCGAGACCCGCCGCCGTCTCTTCACTTTTAAGCCGGTTCAGGGTCTCGCTCTGGCCGGTGTTGGCGCCGGCATGGCGGCCATAAAGACGCAACGAGCCGCCATGGGTGGTGAGTTCCTCTGCGTCGAACAGGGCGATGCCGTGTTTGCCGAGGATGCGCTCGGCGGTCAGCAGCGAGAAATAGGAGAAATGCTCGTGATAGATGGTGTCGAACTGGCTGAGTTCCATCAGCCGTTTAAGGTGGGGGAATTCGATACTGACGACGCCTTCCGGCTTGAGGGCGATCCTGAGCCCGGCGACGAAATCATTGAGGTCGGGAACGTGCGCCAGGACATTGTTGGCGATCAGCAGATCGGCCTGGCGCCCTTGGGCCGCGAGCACGGTGGCGGTGGCGATGCCGAAGAAATTGATCAGGGTGGGGATGCCCTTGTGCTCGGCGACGTTGGCGACATTGGCCGCCGGCTCGATGCCGAGCACCGGGATGTCCTGGGCCTTGAAATACTGCAACAGATATCCGTCATTGCTGGCGACTTCGATGACCTGGCTGGCCTCGTTGAGACCGAAGCGTTGCGCCGTGGCCCCGGCGAAGGTCTCGGCATGACGTAGCCAGCTTTGCGAATAGGACGAGAAATAGGCGTAATCGGAGAACAGCTGCTCGGGGGTCTGGAAGGCCTCGAGCTGGACCAGATGGCAGCTCCCGCAGACATAGGCGTGCAGCGGATAGCACGGCTCGGCGAGGGCCAGATCGCCGGGCCTGAGATAATAGTTGGCGGGCGGCATCGCCCCCAAATCGACGAAGCTTTGAACCAGGGGCTGGGCACAGAACCGGCAGGCCCGGTCCGGCGCGGCCGCGGGCTCAAGCGACGTGTTTTTCGGTGCCGCTTCGGGTGCCTGCTTGAGCGCGCTTTTCGCCATGGCTCCTGTCCGTTTGGTTGGCTAGATGTTCAAATTCCTCGATCTGGGCCAAGGAGATGGCGCGGATCTCATCTCCCCGATAAAAGCCCTGGTACCAGCCGACGGTCCGGGCCAGGGCTTCGCCCGCGTCCCAAACCGGGCGCCAGCCCAGTTGGTCTTCGGCCTTGGCGCTGGAAAGGGTCAGCAACCGCGCCTCATGGATGCCGTCGCCGGGGGTGGCCTGCCAGGATGCGCCGTTGCCCCACAATGCGGCCACCCTGTCGGCGACCCATGAAACGGTGCGGGCGTCATTCTCGTCAGGCCCGAAGTTCCAGCCGCCGTCGCCGCCGCCGGGAGCCGAGGCCAGGCGTTGCGCCAGCATGAGGAAGCCGCTGAGCGGCTCGAGCACATGCTGCCAGGGCCGCACCGCATCCGGATGGCGAATGTGAAGGATCTCGCCGGCATCGAAGGCGCGCATGGCATCGGGAACAAGCCGGTCCTGGGCCCAGTCGCCGCCGCCGATGATGTTGCCGGCGCGCACCGTGGCGATGCCGGTATCGCCGTCACGGAAATAGGACCGCCGATAGGCATCGACGGCGAATTCGGCACAGGCCTTGCTGTTGCCGTAGGGCTCGCGGCCGCCGAGGGTGTCGGTCTCCCGGTAGCCCCGGCTGCGCTCATTGTTCTCATAGACCTTGTCGGTGGTGACGATGACGGCGGCGCGGACCGTGGGGCATTGGCGCACCGCTTCCAGAAGGTTCACCGTGCCCATGACGTTGGTGGCGTAGGTCTCGACCGGCTCCGCATGGGCGCGGCGCACCAGGGGCTGGGCGGCGAGATGCAGCACCACGTCAGGTCGGGCGCCTTGAAGCGCCCGGGATAGGCGCTCATAGTCACGCACATCGGCCATGGTCGACGCCATGTTACGGCCCAGATCGGCGGCTAAGAACAGACTGGGATCGGTGGGGGGTGTCAGGGCGTAACCATGGACCTCGGCGCCAAGGCGCCCAAGCCACAGGCAAAGCCAGCCGCCCATGAACCCGGTGTGGCCGGTGACGAAGACCCGGCGGCCCGCCCAGAAGCC
>CBDUSV010000054.1:0-12440 GCA_965369885.1 uncultured bacterium | reverse complement strand
CTGGTCCTCTGGATTAAATCCTGTGAATTTGGGTCATGTGTAAGACGCGGATTCCTGGGCTAAATGTGTCGATTCCTCGTTAAAAAATCCCGTGATACGCATGGTTAAAAGTGATTAGCATTGTTAGTTAACGGGTGTTTTTAATCTGGAATGCTTAAAAAACCCCTAAAACGGCGTGGGTTTGTGACATAAATCCACGATTCGCCCCTTATTATTAGATGATAATTATTATCAATAAATTCTTGGCAAGGAAGTCATTGGTTAACACCGATTCCCAGACTTGCTATAGGAATTAATAGGACTACTAACAAAAACAATATTATTTTAAAAACCACCATTACGAATATTCATAGGTGGCCCGAACGGCAACCATAAGAGGGGAGAACGCGCTGATGACACGCATCGCCATATTGGATGATTATCAGAACGTCGCCTTGGCGCGCGCCGACTGGTCCTCAATCGAAAAAGACGCCGACATCACCGTGTTCAACGACCACCTGGCCGAGACCAAGGACGTCGCCGCCAGGCTCAAGGATTTCGACATCGTCGCCATCATGCGCGAACGCACCCCATTCCCCCGGGAATTGTTCGAGAAGCTTCCCAACCTCAAGCTTTTGGTCACCACCGGCATGCGCAACGCCTCGGTCGATGTGGCGGCGGCCAGCGACCATGGGGTCGTGGTCTGCGGCTCCAATGGCATCACCGCATCGACGCCGGAGCTGACCTGGGGGCTGTTGCTGGCCCTGGCCCGTAACATCGCCCATGAGGACAAGGTGACCCGCGAGGGGTCGTGGCAGACAAGCACCGGGGTTTTGCTCGAGGGCAAGACCCTCGGCATCATCGGCCTTGGCCGCATCGGGTCGAGGATCGCCAAATACGGCCAGGCCTTCGGCATGGATGTGGTGGCGTGGAGCCAGAACCTGACCGACGAGCGCTGCGCCGAGGTCGGCGGGGTGCGCCGCATGGCCAAGGAGGAGCTATTGGCGGCGGCGGATTTCATCTCCATCCACGTGGTTCTGTCGGAGCGCAGCCGCGGGCTGATCGGGGCCGGGGATCTGGCGCTGATGAAGCCGACCGCGTTGCTGGTCAACACCTCGCGGGGGCCCATCGTCGATACGGTTGCCTTGATCGCGGCGCTGGAGAACAAGGCCATCGCCGGTGCCGCCATCGATGTCTTCGATATCGAGCCCTTGCCCATGGACCATGGGTTGCGCCGCGCACCCAACACCGTGATCACACCCCATCTCGGCTATGTCACCGACGAGGGCTACCGGACCTATTACGGCGGCGTCGCCGAGGACATCCGCGCCTTTCTCGACGGCGCCCCGATCCGGGTCCTCGAACCCAAGACATGAGTCCACATCCTAGGGGCTGATCTTTTCGCTTTGCCCGGCGCGGCGCGCGCGGTGGGCGATATAGAGATTGCTGGCGATGATGATGGCGGCACCCAGCCCCATCCAGGCGTCGGGGGTCTCGGCGAAAAACAGATAGCCAAACAGCACCGCCCAGATCAGCCGGGTGTAATCGAACGGCGATACCAAGGTGGCGTCGCCCAGGCGCAGGCTATAGACGATGCAGGTCTGGGCAGAGACCGACAGG
Source organism: uncultured bacterium (assembly GCA_965369885.1). Classification (GTDB taxonomy): domain Bacteria; phylum Pseudomonadota; class Alphaproteobacteria; order SMXQ01; family SMXQ01; genus JAZFWG01. The sequence continues at coordinate 10,841 of CBDUSV010000054.1, read as the reverse complement.
ATCCCGGTCATGAACAGAAGGCCAAGCTCGGCCAGGTCCGGCGTCACCCAGACATAGATGGTCGGCCCCAGTGTGACCGAGGCGGAAATCACCGTGTAGTAGGCCATCACCGTCACTGGCTGTTCGGTCAGCGTCATCTTCTTGACGAAGACATGGGCGAGGGCGAAGAACGCCGCCGCCGTGAGCGCCGCCATCGCCGCCAGATCGATGCCGCCGGCGGGCCGTAACATGATGATGATCCCGATGAATCCGACCGCGGTCGCGCTCCAGCGCCGCCAGCGCACCCGCTCACCGAGAAACGCCACCGCCAGGAAGATCATGAATAGCGGCTTGGAAAAGTTGATCGCGGTGACGTCGGCCAGGGGCATGTGGGTGACGGCATAGACCATCAGATACATGGCGGCGACACCTGTCAGGCTGCGTGAGACGTGGAGGGCGGGGCACTTTGTCGCGAAGGTCTTGAGCCCGGTGCGCATCAAGAAGGGAAAAATGACGAAGCTGCCGAACAGGTAGCGGAAGAAGGTGAGTTCGATACTGTCGAAACGGCTGCCGAGGAACTTGGTCACGGTCTGAAGCAGAATGAAGGTCACGGCCGACAGCATCATCCAGATGATGCCCCGGAGATTTGGCGACAGCGGTGACCAATATCTTGCGATCAAGGGTCCAGTGATTTGCGAAATGGCCATGGCGGCACATGCTAGTGACCTTTGCGGCGGCCCGCCACCGGCAAAGGAAAATATCGGCCAAAGCCCCATGACGGGGCAACTATTCAAGGGAATCAGCCGGAAAGAGTGATGGTTAAGGCCGGAACGATCCCATGGACCGGACCGGGCGCGGACCCTGAAACTTCGTCGTTAATTTTACAAAAATTTAACGAAATGACATTACAAACTACGGCTAGTTGAGAGCCATTCTTAGAAATGCTTTAATATTTTGGGACCGAAGGTCTTCTGGAAGGGCTTTTGCGACAAGAACACTTTTTTGAATTCACCCGGCAAAAGGGGGACCTTTTTGTCGGGGGCACGAAATCTTTTCAGCTTAGGAGGTAGACAATGCTGGACTTGTTGAAGGCGAAAGCGGGCATCGCATCAAAGAGCGACTCCCTGCAGGGTAATGGGGCAACAAATGGGGCAGGAAACGGCGCCGAGGCGCCTTTGTCTCCACCCTTGGAAGGGCTTCAGCCCGCCGGCGGTACATTCGGTATCGAGACGGATACGTCCGAACTCGAAGCCTTCAAGCAGATGGTTGATTGCATGCCGATCAATGTCGTGATCTGCGAGCTGGAAAATTTCACCATCACCTACGCCAACGAATCGACGGTCACGACGCTCAAGGAACTCGAGCATCTTCTGCCTATCGGTGTCGACGAGGTGGTGGGGTCGTGCATCGACATCTTCCACAAGACCCCCGAGCATCAACGCAAGATCCTCAGGGACCCCAGGAATCTGCCCTACAACGCGCAGATCGAGCTCGGCGGCGAGATCCTCGATCTTCTGGTCAGCGCGGTCCGTGACGCCAACGGAAATTATGTCAGCGTCATGCTGACCTGGGCAATCGTGACCCAGAAGGTCAAGGCCGACGCCGAGGCGGCGCGTCTCGTGCAAATGGTCGAGCAGATGCCGATCAATGTCATGACCCTCGACCTCGAAGACTACACCATCAACTACGCCAACAAGACCAGCCTCGATACCCTGAAGACTCTCGAGCATCTGTTGCCGGTCAAGGTTGATGAGATCGTCGGTTCCTGTGTCGATATCTTCCACAAGAACCCCGAGCATCAGCGCAAGATTCTCGCCGATGACCGCAACTTCCCCTATCAGGCGAATATCGAGATCGGTGGCGAAATCCTCGATCTGCTGGTCAATGCCATCCGCGACAAGGACGGCAATTATATGGGGCCGATGCTGACCTGGTCTGTGGTAACCCACAAGGTCAAGGCCGACGCCGACTCGGCGCGGCTCCACCAGATGGTCGAGCAGATGCCGATCAATGTCATGACCGTCGATCTTGAGGATTTCACCATCAACTATGCCAACAAGACCAGCCTCGACACCCTGCGCGGGGTTGAAAGCCTGCTGCCTTGCCGGGTCGATGATGTCGTCGGATCCTGCATCGACATCTTCCACAAGGTTCCGGAAGTGCAGCGCCGTCTGCTGAGGGACCCGGCCAACCTGCCCTATGAGACCAACATCAAGCTCGGCGACCACACCCTGTCGCTGGCTGTCTCGGCGATCACCGATGTGGACGGCAACTATATCGCTCCGATGCTGAATTGGGCCGTGATTACCGATCAGATCAACATCGCCAACCGGGTCAAGGACGTTGTCTCATCGGTGGCTTCGGCGACGACGGAAATGGAATCGACCGCGTCCTCGATGTCGTCCAACGCCGAGGAAACCAGCCGCCAGGCCGGAGTCGTGGCGGCGGCGTCCGAGGAAGCCACCACCAATGTCCAGACCGTGGCGGCGGCGACCGAAGAGCTGTCGGCCTCGATCCGCGAGATCGGAGAGCAGGTGAGCAATTCCGCTACGATTGCCGGCAAGGCGGTCGAGGAGACCGAGCGCACCAACGCCACGGTCCAGGGCTTGGCGGAGGCTGCCCAGAAGATCGGCGAGGTGGTTGATCTCATCAACAACATCGCCAGCCAGACCAACCTGTTGGCGCTCAACGCCACCATCGAGGCCGCCCGCGCCGGCGACGCCGGTAAGGGCTTTGCCGTGGTTGCCTCCGAGGTCAAGACCTTGGCCAATCAGACCGCCAAGGCGACCGAGGAGATCGGCTCTCAGATCTCGACCATGCAGAACGTGACCCAGGAAGCTGTCGGCGCCATTGGCGGCATCTCCAAGATCATCGAAGAGATCAACGAGATCGCCACCGGCATTTCCGCCGCGGTGGAAGAGCAGGATGCCGCGACCCAGGAGATTGCCCGCAACGTGCAAGAGGCGGCCAAGGGTACGCAGGAAGTTTCCTCCAACATCACCGGTGTCAACGAAGCCGCCACCCAGACCGGAGCCGCCGCCGAGCAGCTGCTCCAGGCCTCGGGCGGTCTTGCCAAGCAGGGCGACGAGCTCAAGAACGAGGTCGATGCCTTCCTCGAGCAGATTGGCGCCAACAAGGGTTCGAGTGAGTAAGTAAAGCTTACGCTTAACCCTCCAGCTTTGAAGGCCCGTGGGAATCCCCCACGGGCCTTTTTTTGTCCGCATCCTGGTCCGGTGTTGGCAATCGGGTTATGATCGGGCACCCGGTTTCTTGGCCGGGTCAATTGGAGACATCGACGCCATGGCCGATCCCGCTCTAGTTCTAGACGCCAATGAAGTGTTTTACCGCGCCCTCGCCGAAGGCGATTTCGCCTCCATGGAAGCGCTTTGGGCCACCGATGTGCCGGTGGTCTGCATGCATCCGGGATGGCCGCCGCTCGCCGGCCGCGCCAAGATCATGCAGAGTTGGCAAGGCATCCTGGCCAAGCCGCCGGTGCCGCCCGTCCGCCCCACCGATATCGATGTCCATATTCACGGCGACACCGCGTTCATCGTCTGTTTCGAGGTGATCGGCGACCAATATCTGGTGGCGACCAATATCTTCGTCTCTGAATCCGGGTCCTGGAGGATGGTTCACCATCAGGCGGCGCCGGTGCGCTACCGGCCCAGCGAGGACACCGAGCCGCCCTCAACAACCCTACACTGATCCCACCCCTTTGATCCCTTGGCCCATGGCGCTATGGTTGACGGGCCCGATCCGCGGCATGCCCCCGACCAGAAAGACCTCCCAGAAAGACAGGCCATGACGATCACCATTGCCACATCCGAGATCGACACCACCTTTTATACCCAGGGCCAGACTCTGGCGGCGGTGATCATGGAACGGGACCCGGGCTTGGATATCCAGGTGCTGGTGTCCAACGGCAGCGTTGAAAACGCCCACGATCTCGATAGCGGCAAGATCGATTTCGGCTTCATGGCGTCGAACTGGGCGGCCTATGCGCGTGGCCCCCGGGCGCCGTTCGACCGGGTGATGGAATTGGCCCTGGTGGCCCCGGTCAATACCGGGCCCTTGTTCTTCGTCGCCCGAGCCGATGCCGGCATCACGGGTTTTTCCGATTTGAAGGGCCGCATACTCGCCCCGGGGCGGCGCGACAGCGGCATGGTCCAGCACCTCAACACCATCTTCGATGTTCTCGGCTGGTCGATGGATGAGGTCGATCTGCGTTACCTCAATATCGCCGAGGGCATTGAAGCCTTGCGCGCCGGCACCATCGACGCCCAGTTCCAGGTGCCGATCCCCAACCAACACATCATCGATCTCACTGAAAGCCTCGACGTCCGGGTGGTGCCGTTCGCCACCGATCAGCTCGAAGCGATTCTGGGCCAAGTGCCGTTCTACCGCCGCTGCACCATCGCCAAGGGCGCCTTTCGCGGCCACGGCGCCGATGTGGTGACGCCGGGGGTGGTCAATGTGCTTGCCACCGGCACCCATGCCGATGAGCCCCTGGTTCACAAGGTGGCATCCGCCTTGATCGAGGCCCAGGGCGAACTGGCGCGGCGCAATCCGCTATTTGTCACCCTGGCCGAATTGTTCGATGATGCTCGAAGTAAGGGCGCCGCGGTTCTGGCGCCGGGGGACGTGCCGCTTCATCCCGGCGCGGTGAGGGCATTCACCGAAGCCGGATATCTCGCCTGAACAAGGAAAAATAAATGATCATTCTGACCAATGATGAGATCGAAAAGCTTCTCGATATGGGTGAATGTATTGCTGCCCTCGAAGGCGCCTACCGGGATTTCGGCAACCGTGACGCGGTGGAGATACCCCGCCAGGACCTGTTGGTGTGCAATCCCCGGCCCGGGGCGGTGACCGCCTTCAAGACCATGTCGGGCAGCTGGCCCCAGGCCGGGATCACGGCGCTCAGGCTCAATTCCGATATTGTCTCCTGGCCCGTGGTCAATGGCGAGCCACGCCGCGTCAAGCTGCCGGTATCACCGGGCAACCGCTATAACGGCATGGTGATCCTGTTTTCCACCGATACCGGCACGCCGCTTTGCATGTTCACCGACGGCGTCATGCAGAAGACCCGGGTCGGCGGCTCCAGTGGTGTTGCCGCCAAGTATCTTTCCCGCGCCGATAGCAAGGTCATGGGGCTGCTGGGCTCGGGCTGGCAGGCCGGGGCCCAGGTCGATGCCATGTGCACGGTCAGGCCCTTGGAACTGATCAAGATTTTCAGCCCGACGGCCGGCAACCGCGAACAATTCGCCAAGGACTATGGGGCCGCCCACGGCATCGAGGTCCGCGCCGTCGACAGTCCTGAAGAGGCCGTCGCCGATGCCGATATCTTAGTTTCGGCGACCAATTCCATGACCCCGACCATCCGTCCCGAATGGGTGCGGCCGGGTATGCATGTCACCTCCATCCGCGGCAGTGAAATCCCGCTCGAAGTGTTGCAGAAGGCCGACAAGCTGGTGGTCAACAGCTCGGAGCCGGTCACGGCCTATCCGGCGCGGGGCTGGCCGTCGGAGGTTCCCGAATTCGAGAATGGCGATTACAGCCGCCCGGACATCGGCGTCATCGATTTCACCAAGGTTCCCGAACTCAAGGACGTGGTGGCGGGCCATGCCGAGGCCCGCGGTTCCGCCGATGAGATCACCTGCTTTCACAATTACAAGGGCCTTGGCCTCCAGTTTGCCGCCCTTGGCAGCATCGTCTATGGCCTGGCGGTGGAACAAGGCATCGGGCTTAAGATCGACGGCGACTATTTCACCCAGACGGTCCATCCCTGAGATGGCCGCGGCTTGAGCGATGGCGCGATACGCTCTTACCGGCAGGCTGGTTTCGGGCCTGGGCGAAGGGGCGGGCTTCACCCAAACCGAGTGGGCGCGCCGCCAGTTCGTGGAACTTTTGGCCATCGACCCCTATCCCGGGACACTCAATCTCGTGGTAGAGGATGAGGATGACCTTGAGACCTGGCGTACCATCCGCAAGCAGGCGGGACTGACCGTTACGCCACCGGATCCGGCCTGGTGCAAGGGAACCTGCTATCCGGCCACCATTGCCGGCGCCATCTCCGGCGCCATCGTCGTGCCCGAGCTCTCCGGATATCCCACTGATAAGATAGAGATTATCTCCGAAACCGGGCTGCGCCGGGCGCTCGGGCTCGCCGACGGTGACCCGGTGACGCTTGAGGTCGAGGCCTAGGCTTGGCTACGTCCCTGGGGCTTGGCCTGGCGGCGGTGGATCGGCTATGATTGGGCAAATCCATGCGGAAACCGGAGGAGGGACGCCATGAGCTATGGCCTCGAAGAATTCTGCGCCGATGCCCACGACGATCTTAAGGCGGATCCCGGGCCCAAGGGCCGGGAAAAGGTGCGGCTTAATCTCGAACGGCTGCTTTCGGACCCCAAGCAAGCCGAAAATTTGCGCAATGCCTTTTGGGAACCGGGGACCAACATTATCCATCATGATACCGAGACCGGCATTTATGTGCTCGGCCACCTTCACGAGAAGGATGGCCGCCGTGGTCCCCACGACCATGGTTCATCCTGGGCGATTTACAGCAATGTCTCGGGCCATACCGACATGACCGTATGGCGCCGGCTGGATGACGGCACCGAGCCGGGCCATGCCGAGATCGAACCGGACCAGGATTACCGCATCGAGCCGGGCATGGCGAAGCTCTACAATGAAGGTGCCATTCACTCGATCAGCTATCCGGCGGGAACCCGCTTGGTCCGCATCACCGGCACGGATTTCAACCAAGAGACCGTCAAACGTTTCAACCCCGAAAAACAGCTGGTCATCATCCATGACCGGTCCAAGGACAGCGCCGCCGCCCAATAGATTTCGGACGAATTGCCAATCCAAAAAAGAAAGCCAGGTCAATCAATTGTCCTGGCTTTCTTCTATATAAGTTGAGGCGTAAGAGACGCCCTAGATATGGCTGGGCGGGGTATAATCCTCGCCGCCCTTGGGCGGTTCCTTGGCGGGATATTCCACCATCTTCTGGAAGATCATGTGCATGAACAGGAACAAGGGCTTGGCCTTCATCACCAAAACGATCAGCGGGTTTTCCGGATTGACGTTGATGTGCTGATGAACGCAGGAGTTCTCGACGATGATGACGTCGCCGGCGGTATATTCGAACAGCTTGCCGTCGTGGATGTCCTTGCCGGAACCACTGAGGACGTAGAACACCGCCGAATTCATGTGGCCATGCTTCTGGCCGACGCCGTTGGGGGCGTAGGTGTCGAGATGGCATTCGATCGACTGGGCGATGTCCACGGCCTGGGGGTTGATGACGGCCTTGTCCCAGAACTGGGGGCCGCCCTTCCAGTCGAAGTCCTTGCAGCTATAGACCCGGGGCTGGGTGAATAGGCTTTTGTAGACTTCGCCATAGGTGCCTTCCAGGGCGCGGACGAAGGTGCGCTTGCGCTGCCAGCGGTCCCACACCACTTCCTTGGGCTGATTGTGACCGGGTCCGGCAGCGTCGGCCGGGGTTTTCACGTCTTCATCGGACATTCAGGCTGTTCCCGCGACTATAATGACTACAAAGAGGTGGGCGGCTCGTAATCCTCGCCCCCCGGTGAAGGCACCTTGGGAGGGTAGACCACCATTTTCTGGAAGATCATGTGCATGAACAGGAACAAGGGCTTCGCCTTCATCACCAGCACCACCATGTCTTCTACGGGGTCGTCATTGATGTGCTGGTGGACGCAGGCGTTTTCGACAATGCAGACGTCACCGGCCTCATAGGGCAGATCGATGGTGTCGTGGCAATCATGGCCCTTGCCCTTGAGGATGTAGAACACCGCCGAGTTCATGTGGCCGTGAATTTGACCAAACCCCCCGGGCGAAAACACGTTGAGGTGGCATTCGATCGATTGAGCGATGTCGACGGACCCCGGATTGATGATGGTCTTGCCGTAGAGCTGGGGCCCACCGTGCCATTTCCAGTCGGAGGAGCTATAGACCCGAGGCTGGGTGAACAGGCTTTTATAGACCTCTCCATAGGTGCCTTCCAGGGCGCGCACGAAGGTGCGTTTCTTCTGCCAGCGCTCCCAGATCACTTCCTTGGGCTGATTGTGGCCGACGCCGGGTTCGTCTTGAGCATCGGCGGCGGGTGGATCGGTAACGTTGTCTTCGGTCATTCAACTCTCATTTTCATTTAACCATCAGTCGGATGGCCCCATGAGATGGTTTAAGGGGCTCGAGAAGTATATTTCCCATGATTTTTAGCCCATTCCGGCGGCAAAGGCCAACTTCAATCGCAGCCCGGGCCAAAACCCAGGATATCACCTTAATTTGAGTTGGCTTGCCCCGCCATACCCGATAGAAAGCCAGTTCCCGGCATTGGCGGTTTGAGGTCATCATGAGCGAAGCGGATCTGGCGGCAGAGGTGAGGGGCGGCGAGCACGCCGCCGTGGCGAAGTTTCAAGACCCCCGGCGCACCGCCACCGGGGAGGAGCGGGCCTCGGTCGTACTCGTGGGCCTCAGGACGCTGTGGATCAACACCGGGACGCTATGCAATCTAACCTGCGCCAACTGCTATATCGAATCGAGCCCGACCAACGACAGGCTGTCCTATATCAGCCTGGCCGAGATTCAAGCCTATCTGATGGAGATCGAACGCGAAGGCCTCGGCACCGAAGAGATCGGTTTCACCGGCGGCGAGCCCTTCATGAACCCGGACATCATGGCCATGATCGAGGACTGCCTGGGCCGCGGCTTTCGCTGCTTGGTGCTGAGCAACGCCAGCCAGCCGATGGTGCGGCAAAAGCGCCGGCTTCTCGACATCAAGGACCGTTATGGAGCTGGGCTGGTGATCCGGGTCTCTCTCGATCACTATGGCCAGGAGCTGCATGACCGGGAGCGCGGCGCCGGAAGTTGGGCCAAGACCCTGGACGGGTTGCAGTGGCTCACGGACCAGGGTTTTGCCATCCATGCCGCCGGGCGCACCTGCTGGGACGAGGACGAAGCGTCCCTGCGCCGGGGCTTCGCCGGCTTGTTTGCCGCCCGTGGCATCGGTATCGACGCCCTCGATCCCAAGGCGATGGTGTTGTTCCCGGAGATGGATGGTTCGGCCCAGGTTCCCGAGATCACGGCCGCCTGCTGGGGGACCCTTGGGGTTTCGCCTGCCGACATGATGTGCGCCACCGCGCGCATGGTGGTCAAACGCAAGGGGGCGTCCTCACCCACGGTCGTTGCCTGTACCTTGCTGCCCCATGATCCGCGCTTCGAGATGGGCCCAAGCCTGGCGGATGCGCGAGGCACGGTCAGGCTCAACCATCCCCATTGCGCCGAGTTCTGTGTCCTCGGCGGTGGCAATTGCGGCGCGGCATGAACAGGCCATAATCAGGCATCACTTTGAGAGATTGGTTTGCGCCATGCCTGAGTGGAGGAGGGTGATGTCAGATCTGATCGTCGCCGCGGTGGTGGTCTATTCGCTGATGGTGGGGATTCTGTTCGTGGCGCAACGCCATCTGATGTATTTCCCGGACCGCGGCAAGCCCGATTTCACCCGCGCCGGGGTGCCCGCCATGGAAGAGGTCGTGGCCACCACCTCCGATGGGCTCGATCTTGCCATGTGGTATCACCCGCCGGCGCGGCCCGGGGCGCCGGTGGTGACCTTGTTTCAGGGCAATGCCGGCAATATGGGCCTTCGTGGCCTTAAGATAACTCCCTTCGCCGCCGCCGGCTTCGGCATTCTGTTGGCTGAATATCGTGGCTATGGCGGCAATCCGGGAAGCCCGACAGAAACCGGCCTTTACCGTGATGGCCGAGCCGCCCTCGAGGTCTTGAAGCGTAAGGGCATCGTGCCGGGCCAGATTGTGCTGTACGGCGAATCCCTGGGCTCGGCGGTCGCGGTTCAGTTGGCGACGGAACGCATGTTCAGGGCCGTCATCCTGGAGGCGCCCTTCACCTCGGCCGCCGATCTCGCCGCCAGCCATTTTTGGTTTGTCCCCGCCCGCTACCTGGTTTGGGACCGTTTCGAATCCCTCGCCAAGATCGGCCGGATCAGGGCGCCGGTCTTGGTCATTCATGGCGAGTTGGACACCATCGTGCCGGTGCGCCATGGCCGGGAGATGTTCGCGGCGGCGCCCGAGCCCAAGCAGGTCCGCTATATCCCGGGGGCCGGCCACAATGACCTCGATGTCTTCGGCGCCTCCGAGGCCGCCGTTCACTTCATTGGCTCGATCAACCCCATTGATATAAAAGGGAAAAATTAAGTCCAAAATCCCAGCCCATGATGTAAATAAAATTCTATACAAGTTTTATTTAAATAAAACTCAAATATAATCTAAATAAAGATGTCTGAATTCATTGTTTTTATTGTTTATTTACTTATTCAGCTGATAATATAGATCGTTAAGAGAACAATATTTTGGAAAAGACCATGATTTCATCGGTCAAGGCACCTTCATTTGGGCCATCGCCTATGGCAAGCCGCGCCAAGCCCGGTGCCGTCAAACTTCAGGAGTTCGATGAACACCGGGTCCAGGAGGTTGCAGACATCGCGCCGTCCGGCAACCAGGATGAGCATGGGGCATTTAGTTTCAATGACTTAAACCAGAAGGCGGCAAATCTCGCCATCGAAGCCGAGGTCGAAGCAAGCCATGAGCAGCTCGTCTCCGAGGCCGTCGATGAGCCGGAAACCCTGGAAATCACCCCAAATTCCCCTGATGAGCAGGATACTGGCGACCCCCCTGGGGATGGTGAGGCAACAGACGATGACGGCTTCACAGGGGAGCATGATCGCCGGGCCCGGCCAGGGGCCGAGCCTGATATCCCCCCGCAAGCCTCCTCGGCGGGTGACACCCTTGTTGTGGCCAACGATTTTGCTCCGGAGCCGGGGTTGG
>CBDUSV010000053.1:0-12642 GCA_965369885.1 uncultured bacterium | reverse complement strand
AGGTCGAGGACCCCACCATCACCACCGGCCATTATGAAAGCATGGTGGATTTCGCCGTGGCCCTGGGGTTGGACCGCGATCACGTCTACGACTACAAGGGCGCCATCTACACCCGCATGGCGTTGGCCTATTGGGACCGGGCCAGCCGGGCCTGGCCGTGGCTGGAGGGTTTCGCCGCCGTCGCCGGCTTGGAAGCCGCCCGCGGTTCGATCGTGGCCAAGCTCGGCAAGGTCGCCAAGCTCGGCCGCGCCGCATGGGAGCCGCTCGGCCTCGACGAGAAGGCGATGGCCCATTGGACCGCCGGGGAGGCCGCCGATTTCCCCGAGGACGGCCATGGCGACATGACCCTCCATGTGTTGTCGGAACATGCCGATAGCGATGACAAACAGGCGAGAGTGCTGGAGGTCATCGAGGAAACCACCCAGATCCGCTGGCTCCACTTCGACAATATCGGCCGCGACGCCCTGAAGGCATCCGGCGTCGAGCTGGTCCCCGCCTGAGCGGGCCAGGGAGACGGGCCAGAGAGACGGGCCGGAATCAGTTCGGGGGAACGGCGGCATTGCCACCATTCCCCCTCATTGGTCTTAGGTCTTGGGCCCTGTATCGGGGCCTATAACGCCGACTTGTACTTCGAATAGAGCTTGATCAGGCTGTCGATCGACTTGCCTGCGCCCTTGCCGTCGAGATGGGCGATGGGGCCACGTCCGACCTTCTTGGCCCAGGCGACGAACTCAGGATCGAGGATCGCCTTCTTGAGGGCCTGGGACAGGGCCTTGCGGATATTCTTCGGCAGGTTGGGCGGTCCCGCCACCATGCGCTCCAGGCCCATTTTGGCCAACTGCGGATAGCCGGCATCGGCGGCGTTCTGGACGCCGAACTCACTCTTTTTCAGGGTCAGATGCAGGATCGGCCGGAGATCCCGCGGACCGATGTTCTTCTTCTTTTTCATCTTGCCGCCGATATATTTGCGGAACGAACCCACCGCCAGCATGGTGACGTCGCCATCGCCACGCATCACGGCGAGAGAGTAGTTGGAGCTCGACTTATAACCGGTGATGAACTTCACCTTCTTGCCGAGCGTGTTCCACATGATCGTGCTCATGATGTAGGACGTGCCGCCGGGGCCGAGCTCGGGATGCTTGACCGGACGGTTCAAGGCCACCAGGTCCTTGATGGTTTTGAATTTGGATTTTCCCGAAACCACGACCACATAGCTGCCCTTGGCGATGCGGGCCAGCCAGGTGAACTTGCGGATGTCGTAACCCGCGTTCTTTTCGCCCTTGATGGTGGGCAGGGCGTGGCCGGGCAGGTTGAAGATCATGATGCGGTAGCCGTTGGGCCTGGACTTGGTGAGGTAGGTCGCCGCCTTCTTGCCGCGGCCGCCGGTCATGTTCTTGGGGATGACGTTGATCTTGCCACCAAGATGCTTGGCGATGAACGGCGAAAGCTTGCGGGTGATGGTGTCGAAACCGCCGCCTGGGCCGTAGGGAATGAGAAAGGTGATGTCTTTCTCGGGGAACTTGGCCTGGGCCGACGGTGCCGCAACCACGGCCAGGACCGCCAGCGCCGAGACGCCGATGAGGATCTTCTTGAACATGTGATGCACTCCCATGAATTAGAATTCTTAATAAGGACCCAGTTTACACATTTGCCCCGCCCCGGCAGCAAAAAACTTGACGCCATGGGGTTATTGCCGGGCGCGCTCGATTGACGGGCCGGGGGGTGGGGTGCTACCTAAAAGCCAAGGGCTGGGCGTGGTTTGGCGTGGATTGCCGCCGTGACCCGGGCCAGAGAACAAAGAATACCCATGGGAGAGAGCAGTTGAACCCTCCACGGTCACATCCGCGGCCAAATCTCCAGCGTTCTTCTTTGCCCGCGCCATTGCCCACTTGCGGCCGGTGTGGGACTCCCGACCCTTCAATGAAAATCCAACGGATGGAATGCGATCATGAAAAAGCCAGCCAAGCCCGCTAAGAAAACCGCCGACAGTGTCGATAAACCCGTCAAGCTGGGATCAAAGCAGAACCGGCCGGGATACGCGTCCGACGCCATGGCCGATGTGCTCAACGGGCTTGGCTTCAAATACGCCTTCCTCAATCCCGGATCGAGCTATCGCGGGATGCATGATTCCCTGGTCAACTACAACCGCAACCGCCAGCCCCAGGCGGTGTTGTGCAACCACGAGGACGTCGCCGTCCATATGGCCCAAGGCTACGCCAAGGCGACCCAGCGGTCGTCGCTCAGCATGCTCCATGACCTGGTCGGGCTCATGCACGGCACCATGGGAATCTATAACGCCTTTTGCGACCGCACGCCGGTGGTGGTGCTGGGCGGCTCGGGCCCGCAGGACCCCAAGCTGCGCCGCGGCATCGACTATCTGCATTCCGCCAATGTCCAGGGTGAGCTGGTGCGCCCGTTCGTCAAATGGGACGACGAGGCCACCACGCCGGAAGGGGTGCTGGAATCCATCGTGCGCGCCAACAAGATCGCCACCACCGGGCCCCAGGGGCCGGTCTATGTTTCGATCGATGCCGGGATCCAGGAGCAAAAGCTCTCAGGCCCCATCGCCACCCCGGACACCCGGGCGAGCTGCAACCTGGCGCCGGAGCCGCCGGCGGCCAATGACGCCGTGGTCGAGCGCTGCGCCGAAATGCTGGTCGGGGCCAAGAACCCGGTGATCATGGCCGCGCGCATCATGGTCCGGCCCGAGGCCACCAAGCCCCTGGTCCAGCTGGTCGAGCTCATCGGCGCCACCTATGTGGAGGACCGCAACTGCACCTGCATGCCGACCAACCATCGCCAGAACCTGACCGGCGATTCCACCGTGGTGGGCAAGGCCGACGTTATCCTGGCGGTCGATTCCCTGGATGTGACCATGATCGTCGACGGCTATTCGTCCCGGGTTCGTGGCCATCATGGCGCCGGCGCCGGGCGCACCAAGATCATCGATCTGTCGATGAACGAATTCGCCGGCCGCGCCTGGTCCCGGGTCGGCGGCAAGGTGGCGCCGACCACCGAACAGATGCTGGGCGACCCCGTGCTTGGCCTCCATCAGCTGATCGACGCGGTCAAGACCAAGCTCAAACGCAAGCGCGGCGCCAAGGCGGCTATTGCCGCGCGCATCAACCGCATCGCCAGGGCCAAGGCGAGACTGGCCAAGGGCCAGCAAGACGCCATCAAGCGGCGCTGGACCGGCACGCCGATCTCACCCCAACGCTTCGTCCATGAGGTCTGGGAGGCGGTCAAGCGCAAGCCGACATTGGTGACGTTGCGTAGCCACCGGTCCTGGCCCGAAGGAATCTGGCAGTTCAAGGGCTGCGGCAACAATCTCGGCCATTCCGGCGGCGGCGGTGTCGGCTATGGGCCCGGCGCCATGGTCGGCGGGTCGCTGGCGGCGCGCGACGACGGCAGGTTCCCGGTCGGTATCATCGGCGATGGCGACTTCCAGATGTCGTCCGGCGCGCTTTGGACCGCGGTCCATATGCGCGTCCCGATGTTGTGCATCATCAACAACAACACGTCTTGGTACAATGACGAGCAGCACCAGGTCGAGGTCGCCGGCATGCGCAAGCGGCCCAAGGAGAACGCCTGGATCGCCACCACCACCCGCGAACCCGAGATCGACCCCAGCAGCATCGCACGCGGTTACGGCTGCTGGACCGACGATCCGATCCACGATCCCGACGATTTGGGCCCGGCGCTCAAACGCGCCATCGCCGAGGTCGAGAACGGTGCCGTGGCGGTGCTCGACGTCCGCAACAGTCCGCGTTAGGGCAAAGTAACTCCCAATCGGGGCGCGCGGTGGCGACATCGCGCGCCTTTTTTCTTATAGTGGCTGTGCGGGCGATTGACGTGGGGGCTAAGGGATAGGGCGATGCGGATCGCGACCTTCAACCTGGAAAACCTCGATGACCGGCCGGGCAAACAACCCGATCTCTCGAGCCGCATCCGTGTTCTCCGCCCCCAACTGATGCGCGTCGACGCCGATATCCTCTGCCTCCAGGAAGTCAATGCCCAGAGCAAGGGTGGAGGCCGTCATCTATCCGCCCTGGAGGCTTTGCTCGCCGGCACCCCTTACGGCGATTTCCACATGGCGGCGACGAAGAACCGCGACGGCTCTGACTACTGCGACGTCCACAATCTGGTGATCCTGAGCCGCTGGCCGATCACGGCGCATCGCCAGTATTGGCACGATCTGGTGCCACCGCCCGCACACCTGACCGTCACTGCCGAGCCACCGCCCGAGGCGGCGGACGACGTGATGTGGGACCGCCCGGTGCTCCATGGCGAGATCGCGATCGAGGGAGGCCCAGTCCTCCATGTCTTCAATCTTCATTTGCGCTCGCCGATTGCCGCCTTCATTCCCGGCCAGAAAGAGGGTGCCTTCACCTGGAAGACGGTCTCGGGCTGGGCCGAGGGCTATTTCCTGTCGTCGGTCAAGCGCGCCGGCCAGGCGCTGGAGGTGCGTCTTGCCATCGATAAGCTGTTCGACGCCGATATTGACGCCATGATCGCGGTCTGCGGCGACTTCAACGCCGAGGAACACCACACCCCGGTCGAGGCCATCCGCGGCGACGAGGAGAACACCGGCAATGGGGCGCTGGCCATGCGGGTCATGGTCCCGATCGAGCACACCCTGCCGCTCTCCCAGCGCTTCTCCGTGATCCACCACGGCCGCGGCCAGATGCTCGACCACATCTTGGTGTCGCGTCCGTTGCTGGCCCATTACCGGTCATCGGAGATCCACAACGAGGCTTTGGGAGACGAGCTCGTCGCCTACGCCAATGTCAGCAAATCGCCGGAATCCTACCATGCCCCGGTGGTCGGCCTGTTCGATCTGCCGGAGGGCTAGGGGGCACCCGTCACCCGCAAATCTGCCTGAGGGCCAGCCACTGGCCGGGGCTGAGCGCCGGTGGACGTCCGGGCTTTGCCGCCTCGTGTGCGCTTTTCACCCGGTCGGCGAGATAAGGGTGGCTTCTGAGGTAATAGGTCATGCGGCCCAAGGTGCTTTTCTTGGCATCGGTGTCTTGGCCGTCCTTGGCGTCCTTGGCTTGTTCTTCCGCCATGTGCTGGAAGGCGAGGGCCAGGCCGTCTGGGTTGATGCCGGCCCTGTCCAGGGTCCGAATGGCGATGCGGTCGGCCTCGCGTTCGGCCTCGCGGCTGTAGGATTGGGTCACCAGGATGCCGCCCAGGCCCGCCACGGCGCCGGCCAGGCTCGAGCTGTCACCCACCATCATGTCGACCAACAAGGATATGCCGGCGACTTGCAATGCGCCTTGCATGGGATGACGCCGGACGACATGGCCCAGTTCATGGGCGAGCACGCCGGCAAGCTCGTCGGGTGACGCGGTGATTTCCAACAGCTTGGAGAAGATGACGATCTGGCCGCCGGGCAGGGCGAAGGCGTTGACCATGTCTTTTTCCGCCACCGTCACCTCGATGGCGTAGGGGCTCTCGATCTGCCTGGCTAGGAGGTCCCGTAGCCGGCGCAGGGATTGGCTGCCGGGCTTGGCGGCGCAGATCCGGGTGTTGCTGAGCATGTCGGCGCGCATGGTCTTGCCGAAATCCTCTACCCAATCGGCCGGGATGGCGGCGGCGATGGGGCGCGAGGCCCAGGGCACCCCATAGACCACGGCAACGACGAACAGGGCGACGACAACCGTGACCATCGCCACCTGGCTCCAGGAAAAGCCGTCGCCGCGGCGATGGCGCAACTGGGGCGCCAGCGGCAGGATGCGCCGGGCGAAAAGGGGATCGTCGATGTAAAGCCGAGCCTCGGGGGCGGTGGTCGAGGTCAGCCGTGACGCTTTCATCGGGTTGAACACGGATAACGCCTCGAGCTCGGGATAGCGCCACTGGGCAAGTACCGTGTCCCCCTCGCCGGTAATGGTGAGGCCCCCCGCCACTACATGAACATGGACCTCATGGCGCTGGGCGGTCTCGCCGTCGAAATAAATCGCGGCATAGCCTTCCATCGGTTAGATCGCTCCGACGTCGAAGGCGTCGGCCAGGCCCTCGCCGATGGAAGGCCGCTGTTCGGCGCTTTGGCGGATGGCGTCGAAATCGGCGTCGCCGGCGATGAATATGTGGTCGCAGAAATAGCGGAACTTGCGCATCTGGGTGAAGGCCAGGCCGAAGCCGAGGGTGACGATCATGATCAACATATTTCCGAACGCGAGTAAGACCAGGCTTGCGCCGGTGGCCTCGAAGGTGAAACGCAAGCCTTCGTAACGGGTGCAGGACGCCATGTGGCGGTACTGCTCGGCCAGAAACCAGGCATAGATCAAGGGCAGGATGAAGACGGCCAGGAAGATCGAAACCATGGCCAAGTCGCTGACTTTGAAGTCGCTTTCGTCGCCGATAATCGGGATAGGCCCTCCGGTGCCGACCACGACGGCGACGGGAAACAGTACGGCCAGCGCCATGCCCATCCAGGCGATGGCGAAATTCATATAGAGCGGCCCGGCGCTGCCTTGAAAAGAAAAGCGGCGGTCGCCGAACCAGGTGTTGTTCATCATGTGGCCCATCAGGCACATGGCCTGCCACGGGTAAGACCATGTCAGCGTCAGCGGCAGGAGGAGATAAAAGCCCATGGTCTTGAGGCCATATCCGACCTCCGATCCGGTCTGGGCGGCGCGGATGCCGCGCCAGTGGGTCCGGCTCAGGCGGTAGCGCCGGGCACGGTATTGGGCGATGCCGATCAGAAACATCAACAACAGAAAGAACACGACATCGAATACGTCCTTCAGTATGCCAGGCATGAAGGTGCCGACAAGGCTGAGCAGTGCCAGGGGCAGGATGACGGCGCCGAAGGCCACCAGGAAGCCAAGAAACATCTCCTTGCCGGTGCCGCTATATTCCAACCGATCGCCGCCCAGCGCGGTCTGGCGCCAGAGATAGGCACGAACCCGGGTCTTGGCCCAGAAGCGATAGAACAGCAGGGTGACGATGTTGAGAAGGCCATTGACGGCAACGATGGAGAACAAATCGCCGGCCTCGCCCAGATGAGCGAATTTCAGATTCTGGTTTTCAGCCGTGGGGGTCTCTGCGTCGCTCATATGCCGTGCTCCGCTATTGCCGAACCATCAATCATATATGCCCAGAACCTTAACGCTTTCAGAACTCGCGGCCGATGCAGCGGTCCACCGACCAGCGCCCGGCGCCGCCGAGCGCCAGGCCGAAGGCGATGAGCCCCCACAGCAGCGGATATTCATAGCCGCCCTTGGTCCAGAAGAAGCCATTGGCGAGATGGACGTGGAAGGCGGCTACGGCCATGAGAACGGTGACGGCCAGGGCCGTGGGCCGCACAAG
The DNA here is from genome assembly GCA_965369885.1 of uncultured bacterium. GTDB lineage: Bacteria > Pseudomonadota > Alphaproteobacteria > SMXQ01 > SMXQ01 > JAZFWG01. The sequence goes on along the minus strand of CBDUSV010000053.1, from coordinate 5,331 downwards.
GAAGCCGATGGCGAGGAAAAGTCCCCCGAAGAATTCGGTCGCGCCCACCAGGTAGGCCAGTGCCAAGGCCGGCTCGAGCCCCTGGGAGGCGAAAAACCCCGCCAGGCCGTCAATATTGCCACCGAACCAGCCGAACAGCTTTTGCGCGCCGTGGGGCATGAGAAACAGCCCGGTAAAGAACCGGATGATCGGATAACTCAGTGCCACACCTTGGCGATGAAAACCGCCAAGGGCGGGAATGATCGGTGTTGTGCTGTGGTCGTCCATGGATGGCCCCCTTTCCATGGTCATGGTTGGAGAAGGTTGGTCTATTCGCCCTCGCGGCGCCACGCCGCCATCAGCCCGCCGAGGCCGAGCAACAGCAACAGAATGCCGGGAAGCAGGGGCAGTTCGTGGACCCCCTTGACGATGTAATCTCCATTGGCCCTGAGGCCGATCCAGCCCCGGCCATGGCTGTCGCGGCCCGGACGGGTGCGGCGGATGGCGGGCAAGGCCCGGCGCTCCAGGGCGCCGCTGATCCAGATGACGCCACCGCTGCGGGCCGCCGCCAACGGGCCGAGATGCTCGGCGCTGGCGCGCACATCGGCGAACTCGGGTGGGTTCAAGGTGCCGGCGGCGGCGTGAACCACGCGCTTGCCGTCACTGACGCGGTAAAGCCCGGATTCACCGATTGGAATGGCGGCGGTGGCGCGCCCGGGCTGGGTTTCCTTGAGCTTGGTGGTGCTTTCCTTGCCCGATGGCGCGCGGATCGTCACCGTGACCTCGTCGAGTTTGAGGCTGCGCCGCACAATGGTCAGTTCATTGCCCTGCACCGTGGCGCGCAAATCGTTCTCCTCGAGCTCGGGCTCCTTCATCAGCCAGTGGGCCAGGCGGCGCAGCAATTCGGCCTGGGGTCCGCCGCCTTCGAAGCCGCGCGCCCACAGCCAGATATGGTCGGTGAGCAACTGGGCGATGCGGCCTTCATCGATGCGGTCGAGAATCAGCACCGGGCGGTTGTTGATGCCATTCATCAGCACCATGCCGCGCTGGGTATCGGCCTCGACCAGGCGGAACCAGCGCCCCCATTTGGGCGTCTTGGCGCCGGCGGGGGTGGCAATGGGGCTTAGGCTGCCTGGAAGATCGGCGGCCACCGGATGGCGATGGCCGATCTTGGTCACCCGGGGGCGGAAGCCGCGCTCGATCACCTGGCCGGTCGGGGCGCCGGGAAGGATTTCGCCCAAGGGCGTGCGATAGAGCCCCAGGGCGGTGGCGAAGGCGGGTCCGCCGGCTTCCAGCACGGCGCCGCCCTTGCGCACGTAACGGACGATGTTCTGGAGATAAATCCGGGGCAGCACGCCGCGGCGGTGATAGCGGTCGAAGATGATGAGGTCGAAATCCTCGAGCTTTTCCTCGAACAATTCGCGGGTCGGGAAGGCGATCAGCGACAATTCACGCACCGGTGTGCCGTCCTGCTTCTCCGGCGGGCGCAGGATGGTGAAATGCACCAGGTCGACCGACGGGTCCGCCTTCAGAAGATTGCGCCAAACCCGCTCGCCGGCATGGGGCACGCCGGAGACCAAAAGCACCCGCAAACGGTCGCGCACGCCATTGACGATGACGGCGGCGCGGTTGTTGTCCAGGGTCAATTCACCGGCCCGGGGTTCGACCTCGAGCTCATAGACATTGGCGCCGCCATGGTCGATTAGAATATTGATGGAGTGTTCGACCCCGGTGGGGACGCTGATGATACGCGGCTTGCCACCGTCGCGGCGGATGGTGAGGCGCACCGGCGGCTGATTGGGCTGGGCGGGAAGATCGACGACGCGCACCGTCATCTCCAAGCGGTTGCCGACGATGCCGAAGCCGGGCACTTGCTCGACCACCAGGCGGCGGTCCTGGGCGTTGCGGGCGCCGGAGAGAAACACATGCAGCGGCGCGGTGAAGGGCAGCTTGTCGGCGGATTTGGGGGCGTCGTGAACCTGGCCGTCGGTGATCATGATGACCCCTGCGAGGCGCTGGGGCGGCACATCGGCAAGGCTGCGGTCCAAGGCCTCGAACAGCCGCGTGCTTTCCACCGGCCCGCTACGTGCCTTGGCGTCATCGCCGGCGCCACCGCTATGGAGAATGCGAACCTCGAGATCCTTGTGGCGGGCGAGTTGCTTGCGCAGATGGTCGAGCGCGGCGGCGGAATGGCCGCGGCGCTTGCCGATTTCCTGGCTGGGGGATTGATCGACGACGACCACGGCGATGTCGTTGAGGGGCTCGCGCTGTTCGCTTTTGAGGGAAGGGTTGAGCAGCGCCAACACCAACGCCATCAGCGCCAGACAGCGCCACCCCATGCCGCGGGCGCCCTTATAGAGGCCGAGGATGGCGATGACGGCGGCGAAGGCGGCGAGGACCGCGATCACCGGCAATGGCAATGCCGGGGCGAAGACGATGTTGGTGATGCCCGAGCCCATATCTATTGCCCGAGCCGCTCGAGGATGGCGGGAACGTGGACCTGGTCGGCCTTGTAGTTGCCGGTGAGCGTGTACATCACCAGATTGACGCCGAATCTGAGCGCCATCTCGCGCTGGCGTTCGCCGCCGGGCACCACCGGGAACATCGGCTGGCCGTCCTCGGCGACGGCCCAGGCCGCGGCCCAGTCATTGCTGCCGATGATCACCGGCGAGACCCCGTCATTCAAGTGATCGCCGGACTTCTGCACCCACACCGCGCCGCCGGTCCAGCGCCCCGGGAAGTCCTGCAGCAGATAGAACGCCTTGGTCAGGATGTGGCCCTGGGGCACCGGGATCAGCGCCGGGACGTCGAGGCCGTCAAGAATCCGCCGCAGCCGCGCCGCGCCCGGTCCGGCGGCGGCGAACGTGCCCGGCGTGGTGAAGGTGCCGAGGCGCTGATCCAGGGTATCGAACAGAATGGTGCCGCCGTTGCGCAAGTACTGGTTGAGCCTGTCGCGGGCCCGGGTGGTGGGCAGGGCCTGGGTCGCCGACACCGGCCAGTAGAGCAGGGGGAAGAATGCAAGCTCGTCCCGTTCGATATCGACCGCGATGGGCCGCGCCGGTTCCACCGAGGTGCGCCGCGTCAGGGTGCGGCTGAGACCGATGAGCCCGGCCAGGGAGGTCTCGTCGAGCTTGCGGCTCCCGGTGCGGACGTAGGCGAGCCGGGTCTTAAGCGTTGCCATGAGGGCCAAGCCGTCTTTGACGGGACCGGCTTGGCTGGCCGCGCCCCCGCTCTTGCCCTGGGCCAGCGCCGGGGTGGCGGTCAGCATCAAGCCCAGGGCGGCGGCAAGCAGGATGGCGCCCGCCGCCCCCGCCGCGTGCGCCATGGTGCCGGTTTCCCGTGCCGGCCATGGCACCGGCAACAGACCCCTGAGGCTGAGGCTGATCCAGGTGTCGATGACGGCGATAAGAAGCGCCAGCGCCAACAGCCACGGCTTGAGATCGCGCTCGCGGGTCTTGGAGTAGACGCTTTGGACCACGCCCTGGGGCAAGTCGGCCATCGCCTTGAGGCTGGTCTGGCCGACCGCCAGGTTCAAGGCGAAACGCCCCGCATCATTGCCATAGAAACCCGGTGGCGATTTGGGCCCAGGGCGGACCTTGTCGAGGGCGTTGCCCCTGATCGGCTCGACCGAAGCCGGCGGGCTTTGCAGCCGCCCGAAACCGTCCAGGGTCTGCAATGGCGGCAACGCGACCTCACTCCCGCGGCCGGTGACGCCGTGGCTGATGGCGACGATGCGGCGCAACATTTCGACGAACAGGCCCGACAGCGCCAGGTTCGACCAATCGGCGTTGGCGGTGGTATGGACCAGCACCAGCCAGCCCCGGCCACGGCGCTCGGCGGTGACCAGCGGCGTGCCGTCGGTCAGGCGCGACCAGGTCTTGGCGGCGAGATCGAGGGACGGCTGGGCCAGCACTTGGCGCGATATGGTGACGTCCTTGGGCGCGGTGAGCCCGGCAAAGGGTGATTTGCTGCCGAACGGCGCCAGGGTCGCCGGTTTCGACCATGACATGGCGCCGCCCAGCGCGCGATGGCCGCCGCGCAGCTTGACCGGCAACAAGTCGTCCGATTTTTGGGCAAGGCGCGGCCCGGCGAAGCGAACCGCGGTGCCGCCACGCTTGACCCAGGCTTCGATCTGCTTGCGGCCGGCGTCGGTGAGCGGCGCGTCATCGGCGATGGCGAGCACGGCGATGGGGCGCTTGAGGAGCTCGGCCACCGGGCCCTTGCGGATTTCGCTGAACGGATCCAGGCCGCGCTCGAGATAATAGAGGCTGTTCAACAAAGGCTGTGGAGTATCGGCGGATTTGTCCGAGATCAGTCCCACCGGGCGGCGGCGCCACCTTTCATCGAGCAGCACCACGGCGCCGGCGGAACGGTCGCCTTCGATGGCGATGCGCAACAGCCGGTTGCGCAGTTCCGACGGCAGCGCCAACACGGCGCGCCGGGTGGTGACGCCTAGGGCAAAATCGACCCGTTGGCGGACCAGGGTGCGGCCTTCTGCGTCATTGCCATTGATCCACAGCGAGGCCTTGGCGCCGCCATGGGCGCGCTTGACGATGACGGCGAGCTCGGCGCCGGCGGATTGCTCCGCCGTCAGCAACCGGGCGGTGGCCGCGTCGTCGTCGCGGAACAGATGGAGGCCGCCGAATTTCTGCAACCGGGTGGCAAGGGCGACGACCCCGGAGCCGCCGATGCCGTCACTGAGCCACACCACATTGGCCGCGATGGGCAACTCGGCGCGTTGCAAGGCCTCGAGCGCCAGGGCGCGGTCGGTGGGCCAGGGTTTGGGCTCCAGCGCCTCGGCTTTGGTGCGCGCTTCCGCCGCCCTGAGCAGTTTGCTCGCCCTCAGCGGTTCGCCGCCGGGCGGCGCGGCGGTGGTCAGGATCATCACCGCCCGGCTCTGGCGTTCGGCCTGATCCAACAGCTCGTCCATGGCGGCCTTGCGTTGCTCCCAGTTGGCGGCCGCCGCCCAGCCATCATCGACCACCAACAAAAGCGGACTTGTGCTCCTGAGCTTGGCGCCGGGATTGAGCAGCGGATGGGCCAGGGCGATGATGATGATGGCGGCAAGAACAATGCGCAGGATGACAAGCCACAACGGCGTTTTGGCCGGGGTCTGTTCCTCTTCACGCAGGCCCAGCAACAGACGGATGGCGGGGAATTTCAACAATTTTGGCGCCGGCGGCGTGACTTTGAGCAGCCACCACAGCACCGGAAGCGCCGCCAGCGCGGCCAACATCCAGGGCGAGGTAAAAGCAAGGGCGCCGAAACTCAACATGGCCTAGGGTCCGTACTCAACTAGGGTTGTGGTGCTGGCGGCCCAGGGATCATGACCGGCTAGGAGGAAAAAGCGCC
>CBDUSV010000052.1:0-12873 GCA_965369885.1 uncultured bacterium | reverse complement strand
CAAAACCATGATGCGGGGTTTCGGCGATGTGTTGAGCGACACCGAGATCCGGGCCACCCTGGTCTATATCAAAAGCCACTGGCCCAAACGCATCCGCGCCCGCCAGGCCAAAATATCCGGCAAGGTCGGTTACTGACCCGGTTACTGACCCGGTTCGGGCGCTTACCGGTTCATCCGGTTCTCGATCAGATCCTCGACCACCGCCGGGTCGGCGAGCGTCGAGGTGTCGCCGAGATCGCCATAATCATCGGCGGCGATCTTGCGCAGGATGCGCCGCATGATCTTGCCCGAGCGCGTCTTGGGCAGGCCCGGCGCCCACTGGATCAGATCGGGCTGGGCGAACGGGCCGATATCGGTGCGCACCGCTAACACCAGCTCCTTGCGCAAGCCTTCGTCGGCTTCGGTGCCGGCGGACAGCGTGACATAGGCGTAGATGCCCTGGCCCTTGATGTCGTGGGGGTAGCCGACCACGGCGGCTTCCGAGACCTTGGGGTGGGCCACCAGGGCGCTTTCGACCTCGGCGGTGCCCATGCGGTGGCCCGAGACATTGATGACGTCATCGACCCGCCCGGTGATCCAGTAATAGCCGTCCCCATCGCGGCGGCAACCGTCGCCGGTGAAATACTTGCCGGGGAACTGGGTGAAATAGGTTTCGATGAAACGCTGATGGTTGCCATACAGGGTCCGCATCTGGCCGGGCCACGAATCCGTGATGCAAAGATTTCCGGTGCCTTCGCCTTCGATGGGCACGCCGTCATGGTGGACGATCTCGGGACTTATGCCGAAGAACGGCCGGGTCGCCGATCCCGGCTTGAGCGCGGTCGCGCCCGGCAGCGGCGTGATCAGGATGCCGCCGGTCTCGGTCTGCCACCAGGTGTCGACGATGGGACAGCGCCCCTCGCCGACGACGCGGTGATACCACAGCCAGGCTTCCGGGTTGATCGGCTCGCCGACGGTGCCGAGCAAGCGCAATGACGCCCGGCTGGTGGCCTCCACCGGGCCATCGCCTTCGCGCATCAGGGCGCGGATCGCGGTCGGCGCGGTGTAGAACAGATTGACCTTGTGCTTGTCCACCACCTGCCAGAAGCGGGACGCGTCCGGGTAGTTGGGCACGCCCTCGAACATCAAGGTGATGGCGCCGTTGGCGAGCGGGCCATAGACGATATAGCTGTGGCCGGTGACCCAGCCGACATCGGCGGTGCACCAATAAACGTCGCCGTCATGGTAATCGAAGACATATTGGTGGGTCATGGCGGCATAGACCATGTAGCCGCCGGTGGTATGGAGCACGCCCTTGGGCTGGCCGGTGGAGCCCGAGGTGTAAAGGATGAACAAGGGGTCCTCGGCGGCCATTTCCTCCGGCACGCATTCGGCGTCGGCCGCGTCCATCGCCTCGTGGTACCAGACGTCGCGGCCTTCGACCCAATCGATGTCGCCGCCGGTGCGCCGCACCACGATGCAGGTCCCGACCCCGGGGCATTGGGCCAGGGCCTGGTCGGTGTTGGCTTTCAACGGCACCTTGCGGCCGCCGCGGATGCCCTCGTCGGCGGTGATGATGGCGTTGGATTCGCAGCCGTGGATACGCCCGATCAGGGACTCCGGCGAGAACCCGCCGAACACCACCGAATGGACGGCGCCGATGCGGGCGCAGGCCAGCATGGCATAGGCGGCCTCGGGGATCATCGGCATGTAGATGGTGACCCGGTCGCCCTTCTTGATGCCGCGGGATTTCAACACATTGGCCAGGCGGCAGACCTGGCCGTGGAGTTCCTTATAGGTGATGAGCTTGTGGTCGGCGGGATCGTCGCCTTCCCAGATGATGGCGGTCTGGTCGCCCCGCTCCGCCAGATGGCGGTCGATGCAATTGGCCGAGGCGTTCAGGGTGCCGTCATGGAACCATTTGATGGAGACATCGCCGGAAAAAGTGGTGTCCTTGATCAGGCTGTAGGGCTTGATCCAGTCGATGCGCTTGCCGTGCTCGGCCCAGAATCCCTCCGGGTCGGTGACCGAGCGCTGATACATCTCGGTGTAGGTGGCCTCATCGGCCCAGGCGGTGCGGGCGAGATCCTCGGGCACGGGGAAAACCTGGTTGTCGGGCATGGCGCTGGCATCTCCCTGGCTGTTTTATGGCTCCATGGGCTTAGGGATTCGAAGAGCCCCGTTATCGCGGGTGATTATCGGTAAAACCGGGCGCCGAAACAAGGCCGCGATGGCGCACCCGACCCATGCCCGGTCATTCCACGAGCCGGACTGAGCCGTCCGAAACCGTCACCGCGATCGCCTCCAGGCTTTGGCCCGGACAGGGCCCGGTCATCGCCTGGCCGGTTTCGATCTCGAAGGTGCAGGCGTGCATGACGCAAAGGATGCGGGAGAAGTCATATGAGAGGAAAATATCGGGCTTCCAATTGAGCGGCAGCCCCCGGTGGGGGCAGACATTGGCATAGACGAAGACTTCGGTGCCCTGGCGGATGGCGAAAATCTCGCGCTCGGCCCCTGCCCGGGTGATCTTGAAGCCGAGGCTGCCGGGATCGGGAATGTCTTCAAGACGGCAGAGCACATCTCGGCTCAAGCGGTGATCTCCGCCATGGCGCAGATCAGCTTCCACTCCGCTGCACCCACCGGCACCACGGAAAGCCGGGATTGGCGCACCAGGGCGAGATTTTCGAGCCGGGGCTCGGCCTTGATCTCGGCCAGATTGACCGGTTTGTTCACCGCCATCACGGCTGCGACATCGACCATGCCGAAGCGCCCCGACGCGTCGGTGTGGTCGGGATAATGTTCCCGCACCACCTGGACGACGCCGACGATGCTCTTCTCCTTGACCGAATGATAGAAAAACCCCTTATCGCCAACCTTCATCGCCGCCATGTTGTTGTTGGCCTGATGATTGCGCACCCCGTCCCAATGGGTGCGCTTGTCCTTGACCATGTCGGCCCAGGAATAGGACGAGGGCTCGGATTTGAACAACCAGTAAGCCATTTGCGGCGCCTTAAGTTTGGTGTGAAATCTCAGTCGTCGATATCGCGGAAGAACACCTTGCGCCATGGCGCGATGGTGACACGCTCGAAGATGCCGGCCTGGGCATAGGGATCGGCGTCGGTGAAGGCCTCGGCGTCGGCGCGGTCGGTGGCCTTGATGATGAGGACGCTGCCGGTCACGCTTTCGCCGTCATCGCCCAGTGTCGGGCCCGCCGCCAGGACCCGGTCGCTGGCGCCCTTGAGGTAATCGAGATGGGCCTCGCGGGACTGGGCGCGAAGATCGCCCTTGTCGGGCTTGTCGTTGCAGCGAATGAAGAAGAACATCAGATAACCTCCGTGGTGAAGGGGCGGGATAACAGATCCGTGATCGCGGCATCGATGTCACCGCCCCGGTTAAGAACATCGTCGACGGCGAAACAGATCGGCATGTCGATGCCGAGATTCTGGGCCAGCGCCGTGACCGCCGCCGCCGAGAAGGCGCCCTCGGCCACCGAGCTGCGGGCCTTGAGGATGTCGGCCAGGACCTCGCCGCGGCCAAGGGCGACGCCCAGGGAATAGTTGCGCGACTGGGCAGACGTGCAGGTGAGCACGAGATCACCAAGACCGGCAAGGCCCATCAAGGATTGGGGCGCGGCGCCCTTGGCGATGCCGAAGCGCACGATCTCGGTCAGCCCGCGGGTGATCAGCGCGGCGCGGCCGTTCTCGCCCAACTCGCGGCCGATGACGATGCCGCAGGCGATGGCCAGCACGTTCTTGACGGCGCCGCCGATCTGCGCCCCCACCAGATCGTCGGAAACATAGGTACGGAAGATGTTCGAGCCCAGCGCCGCGACCAAATCCTCGCCCAGTTTTTCGTCGCCGGCCGCCAGCGTCACCCCGGTGGGCCGCCCATCCGCGACCTCGGCGGCGAAGGTCGGGCCCGACAGCACCGCCAGGGGCCGGCCGGGCAGGGTTTCGGCAATGATCTCGCTCATCAGCGCCATGGTTTCCTGCTCGATGCCCTTGGCGCAATTCACCACCGGGACCGAGGCCCCGAGATCGGGGGCCAACTCCGAAGTCACGGCGCGCATGAACTGGGCCGGCACGCACAACAACAACGCGTCCGCCGCGGCGGCTTCGCCCAAGGACGTCACCGCCCGGATTTCCGGCGCAAGTTGGATGCCGGGAAGAAAGGTGGTGTTTTCATGGCCGTCATTGATGGCAGCCGCAACATCGGCTTCCCGCGCCCAGATCACGGTCGCGAGCCCGTTGCGCGTGACCACGGTGGCAAGCGCGGTTCCCCAGGCGCCGGCGCCGATGATGCCGATTTTTTTCATGTTGCCACGTTCGCCGGTCTATTGATCAGAGACTGAAATTGAAGGCCACGGAAATACGGGTGCCGCTGCCCAGATATGGACGCACCGCATGGCTGAGCCAGGACGGAAACAACAGCATGGCCCCGGCGCGGGGGAAAATCAATTCGCTGGCGCCGAGGGACTGGCAGCCGGGAAGGCTGTAGCAAAGATTGGGCGCGTACATGGCAGGCGCCACGCCGCGCGGATCCTTGATCTCGAACTCGCCACCAAGGCTTCGGTCGTCGGCGGTGCCGCCATCATCGACATAATAGCACCCTGACCAGAAGCAGCCGGGATGGGTGTGGAATTCGTTGCCATGGCCTTTGCGGTTGATGTTGGCCCATGAATTGATCCGCCATTTGATGTTGACCGGCTTGCCGTCGCGGTCGGCTGTCAAATGGTTGGCCAGTGCCGCGCCGTGGCGGAGGAGCTCGGCCCCGGCGTCGCCGCCCCAGTCCTGGAAGTCGTCGGTCGACTGCCAACCGCCAAGATTGCTGTGATCGACGCTCTCCTGGGTTGCCTCGCGGGCGAGGATCAGGGCCGCGAGGGACCCGTTCAAGCGATCGCTGTTGGGCGCATCGAACACCGTCACCGGGGTCGGAAAATAATTGCGCGCCTCGAATTCGATTTGTGAGTCATTCATGGGCTGCATTGTCCCGCCTGGACCGGCCGGGCGCAAGGGGTGAGCATCAGGCCTTGATGGCGGGCTGGGCTTGGGGGTCAAGCGGCCAGCGTGGCCTGGGCGCGAAATCAAACGGATCGGTGAGACCGAGGCGCAGACGCTCAACCCCGGCCCAGGCGACGATGACGCCGTTGTCGGTGCACAATTCCGCCGGGGGCGCGGCAAGGCGGAAGTCGTGCTCGGCGGCCAGGGTGGCAAGGCGGCCGCGGATGTGAAGGTTGGCGGCGACGCCACCGGACACCACCAGGGTGCGGCTCGCCGGATGGCGGTCGGAAAAGATTTTGATGGCGTTGGCGGTGCGGTCCGCGACCACGTCACCGACGGCAAGCTGGAATGCGGCTGAGAGATCATTGACGTCGCCCTCATCCAGGTTCCCCGGCGGCAGGGCTTGGATGCGCTGGCGTATCGCGGTCTTGAGCCCGGAAAAGGAAAAATCGCATCCCGGGCGGCCCCTCATCGGGCGCGGCAATTGGAAATGCTCAGGTGTGCCCATGGCGGCGCGGCGCTCCAATTCCGGGCCGCCGGGATAGCCCAGCCCCAGCATCTTGGCGGCCTTGTCGAAGGCTTCGCCGATGGCGTCATCCAAGGTGGTGCCGAGGCGGCGATAGCGGCCAACCCCTTCGACGATGAGGATCTGACAATGGCCTCCGGTCACCAGCAACAACAAATAAGGAAACCCCACATCGCCGGTCAGCCGGCAGGTCAGGGCATGGGCCTCGAGATGATTGACGTTGATCAGGGCAAGGCCGTGCATGGCGGCAATGGCCTTGGCGGTCATCACCCCGACGATGACGCCGCCGATCAGTCCCGGCCCGCCGGTGACGGCGACGCCGTCGAGCTCGGCAAAGCCAACCCCTGCGCGTTTCATCACCCCATCGATCAAGCCGTCGATATGGTCGAGATGGCTGCGGGCCGCGATCTCGGGCACGATGCCGCCATAGGGCCGGTGCTCGGCAAGCTGGGACAACACCGCCTCGGCCACGATGGCGCGGCCATCGGTGACCAATGCCGCCGCGGTCTCGTCGCAGGTGGTTTCGATGCCCAAAACAATCATGTGGCGATGATGTTTACATTGAAGGCGGGTGAATAACCACTTTCCTTGCGCCCCCACTGCGATTAAACAAGGGCGGTATGAGCGCCGGAAATCCGCCGGAAACGGGCAGCTTGATCATTGGAACGCGGGGGAGCCCCTTGGCCCTGGCCCAGGCCCGTGCAGTGCGGGACCTGGTGCGCGGCCATCATCCCGGCCTTGAGGTCTCACTTGAGGTCATCCGCACCTCGGGCGACCGCTTCTTGGACCGCAACCTCTCCGAGATCGGCGGCAAGGGCCTGTTCACCAAGGAAATCGAAGAGGCGTTGATCGCCGGCACAATCGACATCGCGGTTCATTCCATGAAGGATGTCCCCACTTGGCTGCCCGAGGGGCTGGGGATTTTCTGCATCTTGAAGCGCGAGGATCCCCGCGACGTCCTGATCGTGCCCCCAAACAAGGGCATCAAGGCCAAGGGCATCGGCGATCTTGCCCCCGGCGCCGTGGTGGGGACGGCGTCGCTTCGGCGCAAGGCCCAGATTCTGCGCCTGCGTCCCGATCTCAAGGTGGTGCCGTTCCGCGGCAACGTCCAGACCCGGCTGAAAAAGCTCGCTTCGGGAGAGGCCGACGCCACCCTGCTGGCGCTCGCCGGTTTGAATCGACTGGGCCTCACCGATGAGATTGTCACCTCCGGCCCGGGGACGATCCTCGCCCTTGATGACATGCTGCCGGCGCCGAGCCAGGGCGCGGTCGGCATCGAATGCCGCGCCGGTGACGATGGCGTGCGCCAATTGCTCAGCCCCCTCAACCATGAGCCGACCCGGCTGCGCATCGCCGCCGAGCGCGGCGCCCTCGAGGCGTTGGACGGCTCGTGCCGCACCCCGATCGCGGCCCTTGCCGAATTCGCCGATGGCGATGAGTGCGACGTGGATGGGGATGTTGGCGCTGCGACCCTCGATCTTCGGGTGCTGGTGGCCAAGCCCGATGGCAGCGCCGTCTTCGAGACCACCCGCCAGGGGCCGGGCCGTGACGCCGCCGCGCTGGGCCGCGATGCCGGCCAGGAGCTTCTCGCCGCCGCCGGCCCCGGCTTCTTCGACGAGGCGCCGCCAGTGCCCCCAGTGCCGGCGGCGGGGAGCTGACCGGTGCGCGCCCTGATCACCCGGCCGATGGAAGACGCGGCCGCCCTGGCCCAATTGCTGCGCCAGCGCGATATAGACCCGGTGATCGAGCCCATGCTGCTGATCCGGCCGATTGCCGCCGAGGCCCTTGAGCTCGCCGGCGTGCAGGGGATTTTGCTCACCAGCGCCAACGGCGCCCGCATGGTGGCTCGGCACATTTCCGGGGACGATGACGCGCTTTTGCGCCTGGCGGTGTTTTGCGTCGGCAAGGCGACGGCCAAGGCGGCCGGGGACGCCGGTTTCCGCAATATCGAAAGCGCCGATGGCGATGTGGAGGAACTGGCGGGGCTGGTGGCGGCGCGTCTTGATCCGAAAGCCGGCACCCTGGTCCATGTCGCGGGCTCGCGCGTTGCCGGCGATCTTTCCGGGCTGCTTACGGATAAGGGGTTTGCGGTTCACCGCGCCGTATTGTATGAGGCCGCCAAGCCCGAGGCCCTGAGCCCGGCGCTGAGAGAACAGCTTAAATCCCACCATATCGGATTGGTGTTGTTTTTCTCGGCCGCGACGGCGCAAAATTTTGTTGATTTGGTGGCCGCCGCCGGGCTTGCTTCGGCCTTGGCCCCGGCGACGGCGCTGTGTCTGAGCCAGGCGGTTGCCGGCGCCTTGGGCCCCGCCGGGGGCACCGGCTGGGCCGCGGTCCGTGTCGCGCCCCGGCCCGATACCGATGGGATGATGGAACTGGTTGATGAAGTTTGCGCCCAAAAGCCAGAACCGGACATGAAGGGACGCTAGGTGGCGGACAAAGATAATAAGGACCAGGGCAAGAAGGGCCAGGGCAAGGCCGGGGCGGAAGACCCCAAACAAGCTGCCCCTAAACCTGCCACCCCCAAGCCTGAAACCAAGGCAAAGACCGCACCTAAGCGGCGCCGGCCCCGCGCCTCGAAGGCAGCGAAGGACAAGGCCCCGGACGGCAAGATCGAAACCACGCCACAGCCGGTGCCGGTGGACGAAGATCCGGGTCCGGGTGCGGTTGAGGGTGCGCCACCGGGTCCGAAAGCAACATCGCCATCGATGAAAATCCGCGCCCTGGGCGTGGGCCTGGTGCTGGCAATCGTGGTCGGCGCCGGGGGCTGGTTCACGCTCTCGGCATGGCTGGAGCGCCCGGCCGGCGACGGCGCCACCGCGCCCCAAGTTTCCCCGCCGCTACCGGACCCGGTTATTGCCTCGACGCCTCCAGCCTCACCGCCGCCACCGGACCCGGTTATCGCCTCGACGCCGCCACCGGCCGAGAGCACCGCGTCCCCGGCCCCGGAAGCGCCGGCCCCCGAAGCACCGGGCAAGATTGCCGATCAATCCGGTGGGCTTAAAGTCACCGTCGATGATCTGTCCGGCCGGCTGAAGACACTTGAACAACGGCTCCAATCCGCCACGGCGCCACCGCCCAGTGTGGCGCCCAGTGTGGCACCACCATCAAGCGCGGCGGCAAGCGCGGCGCCCAGTGTGGCACCACCATCAAGGGTGGCATCTGCGCCATCGCCACCGTTGCCGCCGATGCTGGCGCTGTTGGGTTTTCACAATGCGATTGTCCAGGGCGCGCCGTTCGCCGCCGAGCTCGCCACGGTAGAGCGCAGCTTCGCCGGCAACCGGGCGGTATTGGCGGTGCTTGCACCTTTGAGGCCGTGGTCCGGCCGCGGCGTCGCCACGGTGGCGCGGCTGCAAACCCACCTCGAGGCCCAGATCCCGGTGATCCTGCGCGCGGCGCGCCCGCCGGTCGATGACAGCGGCCCGTGGCTCAAGCGCAATTGGGCCCGCAGCTGGGAACGCCTGCGGGCATTGGTGGTGATCCGCCGGGTCGGCGAAGATGTTCCGGGGACCGCGCCCGACGCCATCATCGCCCGCGCCGAAGCCATCCTCGCCAAGCATGATGTCGCCGGCGCCGTCACCGAGCTTATCGCCCTCAAAGGCGCGGCGGCGGCGGCGGCAAGGGATTGGCTGGCCCAGGCCCGGGCGCGGCTTGCCGCCGACGGGGCGCTGGCGGCGATCACTGACAGTTTCACCCAACCCCCAGAGGCGATGTCCGCCCCCGCTCCTGACAGCGGCAACCGGGGGCGGCGCTGATGCGGGCTTCGGCGCTTCTGCGCGCGCTGCTGTTTTTTGGCTTTGCCGCCGCTCTCATCCTGGTCAGCGTGTGGTTCGCCGACCGGCCCGGCGCTGTCAGTCTGCGCTGGCAGGGTTGGCGCGTCGACACCTCGGTCGCGGTGCTTGCCCTTGGCGTTGCCGTGGTCGCCTTGGTGGCGGCGGTGGCCTATCGGGTGTGGGTGATCCTGCGCCAGGCGCCCGCGCGCCTCGCCCAGTTCCGTGCGCGGCGGCGGCGGGCCCGCGGCTACCGGGCCTTGACCCGGGGCATGGTGGCGGTCGCCGCCGGCGATGTCGAGGAAGCCCGGCGCGAGGCCAAGCGCGCCGACAGTTTGCTCACTGAACTTCCCCTGACCATGTTGCTGGCGGCACAGGCGGCGCAGCTCGAAGGCGACGAGGACGTGGCGCGGAAATATTTTGCCTCCATGTTGGAACAACCCGAGACCGAGTTCCTAGGGTTGCGCGGGCTTTTGCTGCAGGCCGGGCGCGAGGGCGATCAGGCCCAGGCGCTGCGCCTGGCGCAACGCGCCTTCAAGCTCAAGCCCAACACCCCATGGGTGCTCAATTCCCTGTTCGATCTCTTGATCCGCAAGGGCGAATGGCTCGAGGCCCAGGAGGTCATAGAGCGCGCCGTCAAGCGCGGCGTCATCCCCCGCGACCAGGGCCGCCGCCACAAGGCCATCGCGCTTCATGAACAGGGCCTGCAAGCCGAGGCCGATGGCGCCGACCGCGAAGCCCTGTCCTTGGCAAAGAAGGCGCTGCGCGCGGCGCCGGAGCTGACTTCGGCGGCGATCAGGCTGGCGGCCCTGCAAATCCGCGCCGGCAAGACCCGGGACGCGGCGCGCACGGTGGAAAAAAGCTGGGAGCTCACGCCCCATCCCGAGCTCGCCCGGCTCTACGCCCTGGCCTACGCCGATGAGGACGCACTGGTGCGGGTCAAACGCTTCGACAAACTGCTCGAGCTTCGCCCGGACCATGTGGAAAGCCACGCCGCCATGGCCGAAGCGGCGCTGGCGGCCAAGCTCTGGGGCAAGTCCCGACACCACCTTCACAAGCTGATGCGCGAGCTCAGCGACGGCGAGCCCCAGGCCCGGTTCTACCGCATGATGGCCAAGCTCGACGAGACCGAGCACAACGACCCGGATGCCGCGCGGCGCTGGCTGCTGCGCGCCGGCGCGGCGGCGCCCGACGAGAGTTGGGTGTGCCGCGACTGCGGCGCCCAGTCGGTCGAATGGTCGCCATTGTGCGGCCAGTGCCAGGCCTTCGATAGCCTGGAATGGCGCTCACCGCTGCGCATCGGCACCCTGGTGACCGATGGCGCCGCCGGCGCCATCGGCGAAGCTGGCCCCGAGACACCGCGCGCAGGCGGTTCCGTTGACGGCGCGCGGGACGAAGGCTAAGTTTTGATTTCGGCGATACGCCGCCTTAGCTCAGTTGGTAGAGCATCGCATTCGTAATGCGGGGGTCGTAGGTTCGAATCCTACAGGCGGCACCATTTTTTCAATGGGTTAGCAGGCCCCCCCTTTCACATATAGGGCCGTAAGTGCAATGTAAGTGCAGCGTAACCGTTCTCACTTATCACCTGGTGAGCAATCAGCTTTGGTCTCTCACGCCACTGAGTTAGTTCGTTGCATCTGGCTGATCATACGTGATGCCGAAAACTGTGTCCGTCATCCACCGCCGCACACACAAAACTACCCCACCGGTCTATTCTTTGAGACCTCAAGAGATTTTACCCCCCCTACCCCCCTTGGCAGATGTACAGAAAAGAACCCTTAGCCGTACCTGGCGGGTTTCAGGTCAAATCAGGGCAGATTTAGATTGATTTCGAGGTCACCACGACCGGCCTCGGGCAAGGGGTACGGAAATGGAGTGTTTGCCGTACCCCTCCACCGCTGAGTGGTAAGCCCCGGTCTGTACCGCGATGGATGGGTGTAAATGCCCGGATTTCTTGGTAAAATGCGCCATCCTCAGGATTGACGAGACCGAATTTAGGAGGTGAACACAATGTCGTGGCTAGGTGAAGCTCATGATTGGATAAAGGTCCTTCATATCATCGCAGTCATAGCCTGGATGGCGGGATTGCTTTATCTGCCGAGACTGTTCGTCTACCACTGTGGCGCCGAAAAAGGCTCGGACAGAGCCACGATGCTGGAAATCATGGAGTTGAGGCTGCTGTATTTCATCATGAACCCGGCGATGATCGCGGTGTTTGTGTTCGGCGGTCTGTTGTTGATGGCGCACGACGAAGTCCTTAGTTCGCAGGGCTTGACCTATTCGACCTTTTCGCAGGGCTGGATCCATGCCAAGCACTTCCTCGTGGCCCTGCTGGCCCTGGCCCACATCATGATGAGCACTTGGCGCAAGGAGTTCGCAGCCGGCGCCAACCAGAATTCGGCGAAGTTCTACCAGATAACCTTCGGGGTCCCGACCTTGCTGATGATCGCCATCATCATCCTCGTCGTCGTCAAGCCATTCTGATGTATCCTCACTTCTTGGTCTTGGAAGCCTGGGCCTTAGATACCTTACCGTATATCTAGGGTGTCATTTTGAGCGATTCTAGCCCTTGAAACCCGCAGATTTGCTTGGCAAAAAACGCTCGATTCAAGGACCGTATGTGCGTCAGGGGGATTCCAAAAGAGGAAAATACAAATGTACCCGGCACCCCCAATTTTGCGAAATAACCCCTTGAAATCATTGGGTAGATAGCAACGAAAAAGGCAACATGTCCCTAGTATTTCGGGGCGGGGGTATATGGGGGATTCGGATTAAGGGGGCTTGATTGTCTTAGGGGCGGGATAATTCAGGCTGTAACACAATCACCGAATAGCATGGGTACACCGCCCCGTCGGGGGGGGCTCAATAGCCCTACTGGTCATGGGCACGGAAAAGAAGTGTTTGCCGTACCCAGCTGGATCAGGCTTTCCCCCAGAGCCATTTGGACTAACATAACAACTGGAGCAATCAATCGGGGAAGGTCAACACAGAAGGGTTGATCTGCCAATAATATAATGACAGCGTTTTCAGAACCTGGTTGTTGAATTAAAGAATAGAAGGTTAGTCTTTTTTATGAAATTTTATCCTATGTTGATTGTGGTCCATGCTGGTACAGCCATCTTGCTTGCTTCATTGGCATTACTTTCTATTTTGATTGCTGTATTGACAGCGGTGAATCCAGGCGTTGACCGAGCCAATAAGAGGCTTGTGAAAATAGCCAATATTGTCGGGCTGATTGAAAATATTGTTGCAGGTATTGTGACCCTTACCGGGGTGATTGCTATGTTTATTGGCTCCTGGCCATTGTCGCAACTTTGGTTGTGGATGAGTCTGCTGATTATGGTGTTTTACAGCGTAACGCTCGTATATGTAACAAAACCTATGCATCTGGCCGTGGCGGAAGGCGGCAGTGAGCTCAAATGCGGTATGCAGGTTATGATGCATGTTGTCTATTTATTATTACTTCTGGTCGCTTTTGCTTTAACGCTGTTAAAACCAATCTAGGGATAAAAAATCTCAGGCGATATGCAAAGTTAGTCCAAATGGGTTTCAGTTCCTTCAACGGCATCCCCCACGTCCAAATGATGAAGGTACCTGA
>CBDUSV010000051.1:0-12913 GCA_965369885.1 uncultured bacterium | reverse complement strand
AAGTATTCAGTCATATTATATATGTGGAATGTTAGATGGATGTTGGCGGCCGTGGACGATCAACGCGGCTTTTCAGGGCATGGGGCCCCCACGATTTGCCAACCCAGGGTGAAGACTTGTTAATGGCAACATCAGAATCGCGCGCGGTCTTGGCCGTCGCGCCAAAATGAAAGGGCGGGCATGGCCTCCACACCCCCCATCGCCAAGACCAACGGATCCTCGGCCCCCAAGGATGCCGGTGAACCCGCCGCCACGGCGGCCCCTTCCGAAACCCCGGCCGAAGCCCCCCCCGAAACTCCGGCCGAGTCCAACGACGGCAGTTGGGACATTGGCGGCCACGCCCCCAGTGGCGACGATCCGCTGCTGGCGGCCCTGGCCACGATGACCAGCCTGCTCGAATGCCCGCGCTCGGCCGATGCCCTGACCGCCGGGTTGCCGGTGCCCGAAGGCGGTCTTACACCCGATTTCTTCATCCGCACCGCCGAACGCGCCGGCCTCACGGCGCGGCTGGTCAAGCGGCGGCTTAAGCAGATTTCCAGCCTGACGCTGCCCTGCGTTCTGTTGCTCAGGGAAGGCAATGCCTGCATCCTGCTCGGCGTCGACGACGGCCACACCGCCCAGGTCATCATGGCGGATGGCGGATCGACCTCCAGGCGTATCGCCATCGGTGAACTCGCCAAGCTGTATATCGGCTACGCCCTGTATGTGCAGCGCCAAAGCCCGCTGCCAAGCAAAGGCCTCGGCACCACCACGGTAACGCCACGGGGCTGGTTCTGGGGCACGCTGATGAAGTTCTGGCCGATCTACGGCGAGGTCGTTCTGGCGGCGTTCCTGATCAACAGCTTCGCCCTGGCGACCCCGCTGTTCATCATGAACGTCTATGACCGGGTGGTGCCCAACAACGCCACCGAGACCCTTTGGGTGCTGGCCCTCGGCGTTTTCATCGTGTTCCTGTTCGACTTCGTCCTGCGCACGTTGCGCAGTCACTTCGCCGACGTCGCCGGCCAGGGCGCCGATACCCTGATGGCGAGCCGCATGTTCGAACAGGTCATGGGCATGCGAATGTCCCACCGGCCCCGCTCCGCCGGCGCCATGGCGAGCCAGCTGCGTGAATTCGACAGCCTGCGCGACTTCTTCACCTCGGTGACGTTGACGACGGTGGTTGATCTGCCCTTCGTCTTCCTGTTCATCGGCGTGATCTGGTGGGTCGGCGGGCCCGTGGCTCTGGTGCCCCTGGTGGCGGTGCCATTGGTGATCCTGGTCGGGGTGCTGATCCAGTTCCCGCTTAACCGGGTTGTCCGCCAAACCCTGGGCGAGACCGCGCAAAAGCAGGGCATCCTGGTCGAAACCCTGTCCGGCCTCGAGACCGTCAAGTCCCTCGGCGCCGAGGGGCGCCTCCAACGCTTCTGGGAAAACTGGACCGGCAGGGCGTCAAAATCGGCGGGCCGGTCGCGCACCCTCTCGGCCATGGCGGTCAACTTCGCCGCGCTTTCGACCAATGTCGTCATGGTCGGGGTCGTGGTCTATGGCGTCTACCGTATCTCCGAGGGTGAACTCACTGTTGGTGGACTGGTGGCCTGCACCATCCTTGCCGGCCGCGCCATGGCCCCCCTGGCCCAGGTCGCGGGGCTTTTGACCCGTTTCCAGCAATCGCGCGCCGCCCTGAAATCGCTGAACGAGGTCATGAACACGCCGGTAGAGCGTCCCTCCGACCGCGTCTTCCTCCACCGCCCCCACCTCAAGGGCGATATTGAGTTCAAGAACATCATCTTCTCCTACCCCGAGCAGAAGACGCCGGTGCTCAACGGGCTCAGTTTCCGCATCGCCGCCGGCGAGCGGATCGGGATCATCGGCCAGATCGGATCGGGCAAGAGCACCATCGAGCGTCTGATCATGGGCCTGTACGAGCCGGAATCCGGCGCGGTGCTGGTCGACGGCACCGACGTGCGCCAGATTGACCCCGCCGATCTGCGCCGCAACATCGGTTGCGTGCCCCAGGAAACCTTCTTGTTCTCGGGCACGGTGCGCGACAACATCGCCTTCAGCGCCCCGGACGCGGATGACGCCGCCGTGCTGCGCGCGGCGCGCATCAGTGGCGTCGAGGATTTCGTGCGCATGCATCCGTTGGGTTTCGATCTGCCGGTGGGCGAGCGCGGCGACGCCATCTCCGGCGGCCAGCGCCAGGCCATTGCCGTCGCCCGCGCGCTGTTGATCGACCGGCCGATCCTGATCTTTGACGAGCCCACCAGCTCGATGGACAATGGTTCCGAGAACCGCTTCAAGGAACGGCTGATGCAGACCATCGAGGGCAAGACCCTGGTTCTCATCACCCACCGGGCCTCGCTGTTGTCCCTGGTCGACCGTCTCATCGTCATCGATGGCGGCAAGGTGGTGGCGGACGGCCCCAAAGAGACGGTGCTGAAACGGCTGGCCGAAAAGAAAATCCAAACCGCCGGCAGTTGAACTTAGAGAGTACACGCCATGGCCCAAACCAAGTTCCGTGAAGACACCGACTTCATGCCCGCCGTCCACGCGGCGACACGGCGCGGCGCGCCGCTGGCGACACATGCCCTGCTGCTGGTCATCGGCTTGTTCTTTTTCTTTTTCATCGGTTGGGCCAGCCAGGCGACCCTGGAGGAAGTGACCCGCGGCGATGGCAAGGTCATCCCATCGAGCCAAGTGCAGATCGTGCAAAATCTCGAAGGCGGCATCCTCTCCAATATCCTGGTGCGCGAGGGCCAGATCGTTGAAAAGGGCCAGGTTCTGCTGCGGATCGAAAATACCCAGGCTGGCTCCGATTACCGCGAGACCCGCGCCAAGCATCTGCGGCTGTTGGCCACCGTGGCCCGGCTGCGCGCCGAGATCAACGGCAGCAAGATCAAATTCCCCGCCGAAGTCATGTCCACCGCCCCGAACGTCGCCGCCAATGAACTCGAACTGTTCAATGCCCGTAAATCGGGCCGCGAGGCCGATCTCGGCATCCTGCGTCTGCAGGAACGCCAGCGCCGCCAGGAACTGATCGAGGTGCGGGGCAAGCTTGTACGGCTTAAGCGCTCCCACAAGCTGATCGGTGAAGAGCTCAAGATTACCGAACCCCTGGTCCGCACCGGGGTGGTGTCCAGGGTGGTGTTCCTGCGCCTCGAACGCGAGGCCAATGACATCCGCGGCGAGCTTGAGGAGACCCGCCTCATCATCCCCAGGGCGGCCTCGGCCCTCAAGGAATCTCAGCAGCGGATCAAGGAACAGATTATCAAGTTTCGCACCGAATCATTGGGCGAGATAAACGAGCGCGCCGCCGAGTTGGCGGTGATCAGCGAGGCCATCACCGCGCGCAAGGACCGGGTATTCCGCACCGACGTCAGATCCTCGGTGCGGGGTACGATCAAGCAGATCATGATCAATACCGTCGGCGGCGTCATCCGCCCGGGTCAGGATTTGGTGGAAGTGGTTCCTCTCGAGGACACGCTGTTGATCGAGGCCCAGATCCGGCCCGCCGATATCGCCTTCCTGCGCCCCAACCAGGAGGCCATGGTCAAGATATCGGCTTACGACTTCGCCATCTATGGCGGACTCAAGGCCAAGGTCGAGCATATCAGTGCCGACACCATCGTCGACGAGACCAAGAAGAATGAGAGTTTTTACCTGGTGCGGCTGCGTACCGATAAAAGCTACCTCGGCTTAGATAGCAAACCGTTGCCGATCATTGCCGGCATGACCGCATCGGTCGACATCCTCACCGGCGAGAAGACGGTTCTCGACTATCTGCTCAAGCCAATCCTGCGCGCCAAGTCGCGGGCCATGCGCGAACGCTGATTTCCTTGAAAACAGGCCCGGTCCGCTAGGTTTCATGCGACTGGGTTTCACGCAATTTTAATGCTTTTCGCCCAGGCTCTTGGCCGGGACCATGCCGGAACGTCATCCGGCTTAAGGTCGGGGAATGTGCACATTTATAGGCACATTTTACGCTTCGCGCCCGGCCGGTTGCTTTTGTCGCCAAAACGGCAATTCCAGGGGTGAGGAGACAAGGTTGACCACAAGCTTGAGCCAAGCCGACGTCGTCCGTCTGATGGAGGACCGCTCGCCCGCAACCCGGGCCGAGACCGCGGCAAGGATCGCGCACAACTTCGACACCAACAAGAAGACCCTTAGCACCGCCGAACGCAAGCTTGCCCTCGATATCTTCCGCTACATGGTGCGCGACGCTGAAATTCAAGTCCGCCAAGCGCTGTCGGACAACCTAAAGAATTGCTCCGAGGTGCCATACGACATCGCCCTCGAACTCGCCCGCGACGTCGATGAAGTGGCGTTGCCGATGCTCCAATGCTCCGAGGTTCTGACCGACGACGACCTCATCGCCATCATCGCCACCCAAAGCTCGGCCAAGCAGGTCGCCATTGCCGGGCGGTCGACGGTCTCGGCCGGCGTCGTCGACGCCCTGGTTGACAGCAAGAACGAAGATGCCGTCGCCGAACTGGTGGCCAATGAAGGCGCAGAGTTGAGCGAAGAGACCCTCGACCGTGTGTTGGATGATTATGGCGACAGCGACAAGGTCAAGACCCCCATGGTCGAACGCAAGGTGTTGCCCGTCGCCGTCGCCGAGCGCCTGGTGACCATGGTGTCCGAACGGCTGCGCGACCACATCGTCAGCCAGCACAAGCTATCGCCATGGCTGACCAAGGATTTGATCCAGCAGAGCTGGGAACGGGCGACCATGGCACTGTCGCGGGTCGATACCGCGCCTGAATTGGTGAAACACCTGGCCGACAACGGCAAGTTGTCTTCGTCGTTGATAATTCAGGCCCTGAGTACCGGCGACATGCCGTTCTTTGAATGGTCGATGGCGACCATGGCCGACGTGCCCATCGAAAACGCCCGCATCCTGATCTACGAGGCCGGAGAAATTGGCCTCAACGCGATATTCGAGAACGCCAATCTTCCCCATGTGATGCTGCCCATCGTCACCATCGCCATCGAGGTCGCCAAGGAAAAGAAGCGGTTCTTCGAATCCCCCGAAGAGCGCCGCCAGCGCCATTCCAAGCGCATGTTCGAGCGCATCATGAATCAGATGGAAAACCCCTATCACGATTTCGGGCCCGCCAACCTACGCTTCATGCTCGACCAGCTGAACGAAGTCACCGGGGAAGACGGCCAAGCCCAAGCCAACGATGACAACCCCGAGGACGCGGCGCCCGACCTTGCCCCCGGCCTTGCCAAGGACGACGACGCCATCGCCTCCTGAGGTTTACATTTACTTTCCCGGCACTTTCCCCGCCGCCATCTCACATCGTTTGCTCTCCCTTGCCTGGACCGCGAGAGCGGTTTAGGTTTCCAGAAAACCGGCTGCCGGGATATGGCTCGGCGCCAACACCAATTGGGGAGAGCAACAATGATCAAACCGACGGGAATCCTGCATTTCGCCATTTCGGTCAAGGATCTGGAAAGGACCAAGAAGTTCTATACCGAGATCCTGGGCTGCACTTATTTGAGGCAGAACGAAAACACAGCGTTCTTCCAGGTCGGCGAGCAGTATTTCGTCGCCACCGAGATGCCCGGCCATGTGCCCCCCAACCCGCCCGGGGGGTCCCAGTTCCACCACGCCTTCACCATCGACGGCGAAGGCTTCGACCAGGCGCTCGAAGAGCTCGAGGCAAAGGGTGTCAAGGTCCTGCTTTACGAGGATGAGGGACACCGCACCTTTACTGGCCGCCATGCCTATATCCAGGACCCGGACGGCAACGCCATCGAGCTCATCGACTTTCATGGCATGGGCGGCGGCGATGCGCCGGCGTTCCAAGGCCGCAAGCGCCGCCAACCCGCGGGGACCGGAGGCGAATAAACTGGGACCGAGGCCGAGGGGACCGACCAAACAGCATTCACCAACAGGAGGCAGGATATGGCCATCATCGACGCCGACGCCCATGTGCTGGAAACACCGGATACCTGGTCTTTCATGGCAGAAAATGAACGCGCCTTCATGCCCATGATCGTCAGCCAGACCCATGGCGACGAGGTCTTGAGCAACGCCGGCGCCATCCAGCACGACTACTGGGTGATCGAGAACCGCATCAATGGCAAGGACCGCAATGTCGGGCTCGACACCACCAAGGAATCCCGTGAAATGGTGAGCGTCGATGCCCGGCTCAGCCACATGGACGAGCTTGGCATCGATGTTCAGGTGCTTTACCCCACCCTGTTCCTCAGGCCCGTCGCCCGCGACCACCGGCTCGAATTCGCCCTCGTGCGCAGTTACAACCGCTGGCTTGCCGAGATCTGGAAGCAGTCACCCGACCGGCTGCGCTGGGTCGCGCTGGCGCCGCTGCTGTCGGCGGACAAGCTCCGGGACGAGATGGAATTCGCCAAGGACAATGGCGCCTGCGGCATCTTCCTGCGCGGGCTTGAGGACGAGCGCAATATCGCCGATCCCTACTTCCATCCGCTCTACGCCCTGGCCGAGGAGCTGGACCTGCCGATCTGCATGCATTCCGGCAATGGCAGCTTCCTCCACCATGATTTCTTCCTGCTCGACACCACGTTCACCAAGTTCAAGCTGGCGGTGGTCGGCGCCTTCCATTCTTTGTTGGAGAAGGAAATCCCGGCCCAGTTCCCCAAACTGCGCTGGGGCTTCGTCGAGGTCAGCGCCCAATGGGTACCCTATGTGCTGAATGATCTGGAGGACCGCTTCCGCCGCCGTGGCAAGACATTCTGGGACAACCCGCTCGCCGACAACAATATGTATGTCGCCTGTGAGGTCACCGATGATCTCGGCTATGTGGTCGGGTGTGCCGGCGAAGACCAATTGATGCTCGGCACCGATTACGGCCACCACGACCCGTCGGCCGAGATCGAGGCCTTCAAGCTGATCCGCGAACAAGGTCTGGATGACCGGGTCGTCGAGAAGATCATCGACCACAACCCCCGCGCCTTTTACGGCCTGACTTGAAGGCCGGTTTGCCGCCGGATTGCTTACGACGTAACTGACATGACTGAACGCTGCCGCCTCTATTTGATCACGCCGCCCAGGCTCGAACCCGACCGCTTCCGCGACAGCCTGGCCGAAGCCCTGGATGGCGGCGACGCCGCCTGCGTCCAGCTGCGGCTCAAGGATGTGGACGACGATGCCATACGCCGCGCGGTGGATACCCTGTTGCCCGTGGTCCAGGAGCGCGGGGTCGCCCTGCTGCTAAACGACCGCCCCGACCTGGCGGCGGAGACCGGCTGTGACGGTGTCCATATCGGCCAGCAGGACGGCACTTACCAAGACGCCCGCGCCTTGGTCGGCGACGACGCCATCGTCGGCGTCACCTGTCACGATTCACGCCATCTCGCCATCGTCGCAGCGGACCAAGGCGCCGATTACGTCGCCTTCGGCGCCTTCTTTGCCACCGCCTCCAAGAACGCGATCGGCCATCCCGGCCTCGATATCCTGGAATGGTGGAACGAACTGGTGGTGGTGCCCTCGGTCGCCATTGGCGGCATCACCATCGCCAATTGCACCGACGTGATCCGGGCCGGCGCCGACTTCATTGCCGTGCTGGCCGCGGTGTGGGATCATAAGGGCGGACCCGGGGCGGCGGTCGCGGCCTTCAACGCCAAAATCGATGAGGCCTGGGAAGGGCGCATTGCCTCGGCACAGACAAGCTGATAGGTTCCGCGCCCGGCATTTTAGACTGAACCCCAGAGCCCCCGACCCAGAGACTTGGACCATGAGAATCAACGGCAATTCCATCCGGCCCGGCATGGTCATCGAACACAAGGACCGGCTTTGGGTCGCGGTCAAGATCCAGCACACCCAGCCCGGCAAGGGCGGCGCCTATCTGCAGGTGGAACTGAAAGACATCCGCGGCGGCTCCAAATTGAACGAACGCTTCCGCTCGTCGGAATCGGTCGAACGGGTCAGGCTCGACCAACAGGAGTTCCAGTTCCTTTTTGCCGAAGGTGACAGCTACACCTTCATGAACGTTGAGACCTACGATCAGGTCACCCTCGACAAGGGGCTGGTCGGCGAACTGCAGGTGACGTTCCTCCAGGATGGCATGACGGTGATGATCGAAAGCCACGAAGGCTCGCCCTTGGCGGTGCAGCTGCCCGATTCCGTGGCCCTGGAAGTGGTCGAGGCCGACCCGGTGGTCAAGGGCCAGACCGCGGCGTCATCTTACAAACCGGCGGTGTTGGAGAACGGGATGAAGACCATGGTGCCGCCTCATATCACCACCGGCACCCGGGTGGTGGTCAGCACCGCCGATGGGTCCTACGTGGAACGGGCCAAGGATTGACCGCAACCGGCGGCGGATGACATGGCGATAAAATCAGCCCTGATCAACGTCATGGAGAAGGCGGCGCGCAAGGCGGCGCGTGGCCTACTGCGGGATTTCGGTGAAGTCGAAAACCTCCAGGTTTCCAAAAAGGGGCCGTCGGATTTCGTCAGCGCCGCCGATCTCAAGGCGGAACGCGTGCTGCGCCGCGAACTCGGTGGTGCCCGTCCTGATTTTGGTTTCCTGCTCGAAGAGGCCGGAGAGATTGCCAGCCCCGACAGTGCCGGTGGCCCCGGCGACAGTACCTTCACCCGGTGGGTGGTCGACCCTTTAGACGGCACCACCAATTTCCTTCATGGCATTCCCCATTACAGTATCTCCATCGCCGTCGAACACTGCACGATTCAGGGCAAACGGTTGCGGCGCGAGATCATCGCCGGGCTGATCTATGACCCGATGCGGGATGAAATCTTCTGGGGCGAGAAAGGCGCCGGCGCCTTCGTCAACAACCGCCGCCTTCGGGTCTCGGCGCGCCATAACCTGTCGGATTCGGTGATCGCCACCGGCATCCCGGTTCAGGGCTGGGCCGGGCACGACATCTTCCTCGCCGAGTTGCCCGAGATCATGCAGTCGTGCGCCGGGGTGCATCGCGCCGGATCGGCGGCGCTGGATCTCGCCTATGTGGCGGCGGGGCGCTATGACGGATACTGGGAACGGGGGCTGAACCCCTGGGACATCGCCGCCGGCATCCTTTTGGTGCGCGAAGCGGGCGGCTACGTCACCGAGATCGGCGGCGGCAAGGACATGCTGGAAAGCGGTAGCGTGCTCGCCGCCAGTGAACAGCTTCACGGCGATATCGCCAAGGCACTCTCCCGCGCCCAAACCCCCGCGCCCAAACATAAGTGAAATAAATTTCCGGCGCTGGATCCTGGCCCATTTTGTCCGCCGCGAAACCGCCAGCTAAACCGGTTGTCCCCATAATTCCCCTAGGTTATGGTGGTTGGCTATAGTGGTTAATATCGGGTTCGATGGCGACATTGGCGATGAACGCCACGGAAACACGGCTGCGAGACGGCCCTCCATGAATTTTCAAAAAGCGGTTGATCAAATGTGGCCCATGACAATGAAAATGGCGATGGTTTCCGCCGTTGTTGGCGCCGCCATGGCCCTTGCGCCATCGCTTCATGCCCAGCAGTTCACCGTCGGTGGAAGTGGCAATCCCGGCATCGAGGTCGATTTCAGCGTGATCGAGGGCGGGGGAAGGTCCGCCGCCCCCGCGCCCCGGACGCCGCGGCTGCTTTTCCCCGGCGCCCGGCTCAAGCCGAATGAAGCGGTCGTGCTCAGGCCGCTGCCGCCGGGGGCGCGCAAGCGCATAGCCTCAACCACCCTCAGCGGCGGCCACGTCCATAAACGGGCCCGCACCCGGAGACCGGCCCTGCGGCTGAAGCTGCCATCATCAACCCGCCGCTCGGCCCGGGCGCCGCAACTGAAGTTGAAACCGTCATCCAGTGCAACCGGATTGCAATTCCCCTCGCGGCCCCGGATCACCTTGCGCAGACCGGGGGCAAAAGCGAGAAAGTCCGCCAAGCGCCGCCGCAAGGTGACGGCGAAGCGCGCCAAACCGGCGAAGGCGACCCCACCCCGGCAAACGAAAGCAAAAGCGCCGCCCCTGGTCATGACCAGGAAGGCCGCCAGTAAGAAAGCCACCAAAAAGAAGCCAACCGCCCGGAAACGGCCAAGTAATGTCGCAAGGAAAGCCTTGCCGCCCCTGAAGATGGTGACTCCGCCGCCGATGAAGGCGCCATCCAAGCCGGTGAAGACCGCACCGGTCAAGATGGCGAAAGCGCCGCCGCCGCCACCAAACATTTCCAAGCCGCCAAGAGTGCTAGCGCCGCCACCGCCACCGAAAACCCCCAAGAAAGCACCCAAGAAAACGGTCAAGAAAGTAGCGCCACCTCCACCGCCGCCGCCATCAGTGCAGCAGACAGCTTCGCTGGTCCCGGCAGCGCCCAGCATCCCGCCGGGCACGGCGCTTCGCATTCCCTTCCCGGGCAATGCGGCCAAGCTGCCCAAACAGGCCACCCCCGCGCTTCGTGCCCTGGCCCAGCGTCTCGCCAAGGACGACGCCATCAGATTGCAACTCAAGGCCTATGCCAGCGGCACCAAGGACAATGCCAGCAAGGCGCGGCGGCTTTCGCTGACCCGGGCGCTGGCGGTGCGTTCCTATCTCATCAGGCAAGGCGTCCGTTCGACCCGGATCGATGTCCGCGCCCTCGGCAACAAGTCCGATGGACACCCCGCCAACAGAGTCGATCTCATCGTCGTCAGCCGATGAGGGTGTATTTGGGCTGCGGGCCGAGCGTCGCCCATGGGCTAGACATCCCCACCAGACATCCCCATAGGTAAGCGATGTATCCCCTTCAACGCTATTTGACCCGCATGGCCATCTTCCTGGTGTTGATCGTCATTGTCGTCGGCGTCCTGTTCTCTCCGCTCAAGAACGCCTTCTTCGCCAACGCCCCCTTGAACGGACTGATTCTCGGCGTGTTGTTGCTGGGCATCCTCTATGCTTTCCGCCAGGTCCTGACCCTCAAGGGCGAGGCCGATTGGATCGAGTCCTACCGCCATGACAGGACCCCGGTTTCCGGCGCGCTGCCGAAACTTCTGGCGCCGATCGCGACCATGCTCGGCGAACGCCGGGACGGAGCGCGCCTGTCGACTGCCTCGATGCGCGCGGTGCTCGACAGCATTTCCTCGCGCCTCGACGAATCCCGCGACATCTCGCGCTATCTCATCGGCCTGCTGATTTTCCTAGGGCTCCTCGGGACCTTTTGGGGGCTTCTGCACACCATCAATTCGGTCAATGATGTCATCTCCAACCTGTCGGTGGGCTCCGGCAATATGGGCGAAATCTTCAGCAATCTGAAGGCCGGATTGAAAGCGCCCCTCGGCGGAATGGGGACCGCGTTCTCGTCATCCCTGTTCGGGCTCGCCGGATCCCTGGTGCTTGGGTTTCTCGATCTCCAGGCCTCTCAGGCCCAGAACCGTTTTTACAACAACTTCGAGGAATGGTTGTCCGGGGTAACGCGTCTCAGCGCCGCCGCCGTGATCGGCGAGGGTGAGCAATCGGTCCCCGCCTATGTCGAGGCGCTTTTGGAGCAGACCGCGGAAAGCCTCGATGACCTTCGCCGCATCGTTTCACGCGGAGAGGAAAGCCGGATCGCCGCCAACACCAGCACCAACGCCCTGACCGAAAGGCTGAGCGCGCTGACCGACCAGATGCGCACCGAACAGACCCTGATGGAGAAGCTGGCGCAAAGCCAGTTGTCGCTCCAGCCGGTGCTGGCGCACCTCGCCGAGGCCACGCCGAAACAGGAACAGGCCCTGGACGAGACCACCCGCGGCCACATCCGCAATATCGAGGTCTATCTGGCCCGGCTCCTCGAGGAGATGTCCAGCGGCCGCACCCAGACGGTCGAGGAACTCAGGAGCGAGATCAAGCTGTTGGCGCGCACCATCGCCGCCGCCGCCGACGAAAAGCGGTCCTGACCGCCCATGGCCTTAACCCGCAACCGCCACCGCAGTCCTGAAAACATCTGGCCCGGCTTCGTCGACGCCCTCGCCACCCTGTTGATGGTGATCATGTTCCTGCTCACCGTCTTCATGCTGGCTCAGTTCTTCCTCAACGAGGCCTTGTCCGGGCGCGATGAGGTGCTGGCGCGGTTAGAGCGCCAGATCAGCGAACTGTCGGAACTGCTATCCCTCGAACGCCAGGCCAACACCGATCTCAGGCTTTCCATCGCCCAGATTTCCGACCAGCTGCAAAGCTCGACCGCGGAACGCGACACCCTTAGCACCACCGTCACCGAACTCACCGGCGAACGGGATGCGCTCAGCGCCAGCCTGGCCAAGATGACAAACCGCGCCGCCGCCGCCGCCGCCGAGGCCGAACGTGTCAGCGCCCGGATCGAGGACGCCTTCAAGGTGATCTCGGCGGACAAGGAGAAGATCGAGATTCAATTGCGTCAACTCGCCAGCTTAGAGCGCGACATTGCCGCGCTGCGTGCCCTGCGCAAGGACCTGGAAGCCCAGGTCGGGACCCTGGCGGCCAAGCTGGAAGACCGGGACAAGAAGGTCGCTGCGCTAACTGAGGAACGCACCGCGTTGCGCGACCGCTCCAAGGAACTGGAAGCCAAGCTTTCCAGCGAACGCGAACGCACCCTTCTGGCCCAGAAGGAGATCAAGTCCCGTGATGTCCGGTTGCGGGAATTGCTGAGCCGGGCAACGAAAACCGACACCGCGCTGGCCGAGGAGAAATCCCTGTCGGCCCGGCAGAAGAACCGCCTCGACATCCTGATCCGCCAGATCACCGAACTCAAACACCAGCTCGCCCGCGTCAACAGGGCGCTCGAGGCCTCCGAGGCCAAGGCCGAGGAGCAAGGCGTCAAGATCGCTGACTTGGGCCGGCGGCTCAACATGGCGCTGGCGCGAAAGGTCGAGGAGCTATCCCGCTACCGCTCGGAATTCTTCGGACGTCTTCGCCAGGTGCTTGGAAACCAGGCGGGAATCCGGGTCGTCGGCGACCGCTTCGTGTTCCAGTCCGAGGTCCTGTTCCCTTCGGGCCTGGCCGAACTCAACCCCCGGGGCGAGGAGCAACTGGC
>CBDUSV010000050.1:0-12978 GCA_965369885.1 uncultured bacterium | reverse complement strand
CGTTGATCCAGGTGGTGGGGCGCGAAGATGTCTTCTTGGCGCAGTTTATCAGCACGTCCTCGAAGGCGGTGTCGCA
Organism: uncultured bacterium; assembly: GCA_965369885.1. Taxonomy (GTDB): domain Bacteria; phylum Pseudomonadota; class Alphaproteobacteria; order SMXQ01; family SMXQ01; genus JAZFWG01. Next base: position 12,902 of record CBDUSV010000050.1, on the reverse strand, counting down.
ACGCACTTCGAATTCCCCGCGCCGCAACCGGCGTTGCAGCCGCCGCGACAGGCGGAATTTTTCCAGCGGCAGGATGCCGCGCTCTTCGGGGTCGACCCAGAACAGGGTCGGGTCCTCGGCGCTTTCCGCCATGGGGAAAATCCCCGCGGCGTAGGCGCGCAGCAATATGTCCGCGGTCAGGTCCGCCATCGCTACAAACTCAAGCCTTCATGCCGACGAAGTTTTCCAGCCAGTGGATATCATAATCGCCATTGATGAAATCGGGCGTCGCGATCAAGCGTTGGTGCAGTGGAATCGTGGTCTCGATGCCATCGATGACGAACTCTTCCAAGGTGCGCCCAAGGCGCATCAGGCATTCCTCGCGGCTGGTGCCATGGACCACCAGCTTGGCGATCAGGCTGTCATAATTGGCCGGCACCCGGTAGCCGGAATAAAGCGCCGAATCGACGCGCACGCCGAGCCCTCCGGGCGGGTGATAGTCGCGGATGCGTCCCGGCGTCGGGGTGAAGGTCTCGGGGTTTTCGGCGTTGATGCGGCATTCGATGGCATGGCCGACAAGTTTGATGTCCTTCTGGCGGTAACTGAGTTGCAAGCCGGTGGCGATGCGGATTTGTTCCCGCACGATGTCGATACGGCTGATCATCTCGGTGATGGGATGTTCGACCTGAAGCCGTGTGTTCATTTCGATGAAATAAAACTCGCCGTCCTGAAACAGGAATTCCAGCGTGCCGGCGCTGCGATAGCCTAACTCGGTCACCGCCTTGGTGACGATCTCGCCGAAGCGATCCCGTTCTTGCTGGTTGAGGGAGAGCGACGGGGCCTCTTCCAGGAGTTTCTGGTGGCGGCGCTGCAGCGAACAGTCGCGATCGCCCAAATGCACCACGTTGTTGTGGCTGTCGGCGAGAATCTGGAATTCGATATGGCGCGGGTTGGCCAGGTACTTTTCCATATAGATTTCGTCATTGCCGAAATAGGCCTTGGCCTCGCTCCTGGCTAGCGCCAGGGCTTCACCGAGCTGTTCCGGTTCGTCCACCACCTTCATGCCCCGGCCGCCGCCGCCATGGGCGGCTTTGATCAGGACGGGAAAGCCAAGATTTTCGGCTATGGCCAGGGCGGTTTTCTCGTCTCTGACCGGGCCGTCGGATCCGGGCACCACGGGAACGCCCAACGCCCGCATGCGTTCCTTGGCCTTGAGCTTGTCGCCCATCATGCTGATGTGATCGGCGCTGGGTCCGATGAAGGTGAAGCCATGCTCCTCGACCATGGCGGCGAAACCGGCGCTCTCGCTGAGAAGGCCATAGCCGGGGTGAATGGCGTCGGCATTGGTGACGATGGCCGCCGACAGCACCGCCGGAATATTGAGGTAGCTTTCCTGCACCGGCGCCGGGCCGATGCAGACGCTTTCATCGGCAAGGCGTACATGCATGGCGTCGGCGTCGACGGTGGAATGCACGGCAACCGTCTGGATGCCCATTTCATGGCAGGCGCGGTGGATCCTGAGGGCGATCTCACCGCGGTTGGCGATCAGCACTTTGTCGAACATCGCCGACACACGCTATTCCACGATGAGCAGGACTTCCCCATATTCCACCGGCGCGGCGTTGGTGACCAGGATCTGGGTCACGGTTCCGGAGAACGGGGCACGTATTGGGTTCATGGTTTTCATGGCTTCGATCAGCAACAGGGTTTGCCCTTCGCTGACGGCGTCACCGGTTTTGACGAAGGGTGGTTCTTCCGGGTCCGGCGAAACGTAAACGGTCCCCACCATGGGCGAGGTGACGGCGCCGGGGTGGCTTGATATGGCTTCGGCATCCGACGAGCCCGGCGCCACGGCTTGTTCGGAGCTCTCCACGGCAACCGCTGGGGCGGCTTTTCCCGCCGCCCGCGACACCCGGATGCGCAATTTGCCGGTGCTATAGTCAAGTTCGGTCAGCCCGGATTCGTCCAGCAGCTTGACCAGTTGGCGGACCAACTCTTCGTCGATCTTGGACCTCGCCATCAGCCGTCCTTCTTGCCGGTTTTCAGCAACCGTGCCATGGCGTCAAGCGCGAGCTCGTAACCGGCGGCGCCGAACCCGCAGATCAGGCCCTGGGCGGCACGGGAGACGTAGGATTCGTGGCGGAACGGCTCACGCTGGAAGATGTTGGAAAGATGCACTTCGATCACCGGCGCCTCGATGATCTGCAAGGCGTCGAGGATGGCGATGGAGGTGTGGGTATAGGCGCCGGCATTGATGATAAGGCCGTCGAACTTGCCCTTGGCCTCCTGAATCCAGCCCACCAGGTCGGTCTCTGAGTTGCTCTGCCTGAAATCAATCGCCAGATCCAGGGTTTCGCCAAGCTTGTGGCACGACTGTTCAATTTCGTCGAGGGTTTCCGAGCCGTAGATTTCCGGCTCGCGGCTGCCCAGCATATTGAGATTGGGGCCATTGAGGATCAGAACAGCGGAACCCATCGTCAGTCGACTATCCTCCTCATATGGCGCCCCGGGGGCACGCCAAAGGCTCATATGGCGCCTCGAGGGCACGCCAAAGGCACCCTCCGATGGCGTCGAAAAGAGGTTTATAGCATGGAAGGAACGGGTGCAATCGCGCTGTTGGCGCCCCGCAATGGCCCATTCTCCCCCTTATGAGCCGGAAACAGGCGGCCAGATAGCCGGTTTTCCATGGGATATTTACCCGGGATTAACCAGTTAAGTGCACTAAATGAGGGGATGGTAGAATTATGCCCGGAGTCTCGACCCAATGTCAGATAGACCCAATCTCAGTGAACGCAGGCTGGTCCTCCAATTGCTCGAATACTGGCGGAATTTGTGTGGGGAACGTGACTTTCCCACCCATGAGGATATCGATTCGGCGGCCATCTCCCACATGTGGGGATACTGTTTCGTGCTGAAGTTGGCCGAGGCCGGAAACGGTCCCGTGTTCACTTTCATCGGCGAAAATCATAACGGCGCCAATGGCGAGGACTTGATCGGCCGGACAGTGTCCGAGATGGCCAGCGGCAATCTGTTGTTGGCCAATTCCACCAATTATTTCGAGGAAGTCGTTGCCAAGAAGATCCCCATTACCTATGGCGGGGACTTCGTCGACGAGGGGGGGGCGGACATCCTGTTCCGCAGCATCCTGTTGCCCCTGAGCGGCGATGGCGAGACTCTCGACCATCTTTTCGGTGGCGCCAATTTCAAGATAAAGGAAGCTTCCTAACCCATTGTTCATCATGGTTAAATCCCCTGGATCGCGATGCTAGTCATCTATGAAATTCATACCCTGCGGGGTGGCGAATGGAAGATCGATTCGATCTTCGATGACCGCGATCTCGCGCTCCAGGAGGGCCACCGCATCGAGCAGAGCAACCGCTTCTCGGCGGTTCGCGTGGTCGAGGAAACCTTCGACGAGGCCACCGAGAAGGGCGGCACCCGCACCATCTACCGTGGCACCGCCATTGATCGGGCGAACCGGACCCCGGACCGGCCCAGGCCCAAGCAGGCGGTAAAGCTTGCGGTCGAGTTGGCCTCGAAGCCGGCGCCGGCGGCCCCCCTCACTAGCGGGCCAAGCCGGAACATTCTATCTCAGTTTCTGCTGCTTGTTTTCGGCTTTGGCGCGCTTTTGTTGCTCGGCGCCGCGGTGATGTTCGCCTTGCATTATTTTGCCATCTAGCGGGTGTCTTCACAAAGGCTTGCGGCGCCGGCGGCCCCAGGATTATATCCGGATCATATCCGCCCATCCCCTCCGTTGTTTTCTGCGGTTGAAAGCCGTGCCATGGCCCTTCATACTTGGCTGATATTCAGTCAGTGAAGGTTTGCCATGAACGTTACAATCAATGGCGAAGCACGCAGCTTTGCACTCCCACAGACCGTGGGGTCGGTTCTCGATTCCCTGGGCGTCGATCGGCGCCGGGTCGCGGTCGAGCTTAACCTCGAGATCGTGCCCCGTTCGACCTACGGCGCCACCGATGTGGATGACGGCGACCGCATCGAAATCGTCCATTTCATCGGTGGCGGCGCCCATGACGTCGCCGGCGCCGATGCTGGGTCCTCGGAGTCTGGGCCATCTGATTCTGGCCCCCCGGCCGACGATTGGGACATCGCCGGGGTGGGTTACAAATCCCGGCTGTTGGTTGGCACCGGCAAATACAAGGATTTCGAAGAGACCGCCCGGGCCATCGAGGCCTCGGGTGCGGAAATCGTCACCGTGGCGGTGCGACGGGTCAATGTCTCCAACCCCTCCGAGCCCATGCTGGTGGATTTCGTCGATCCCAAGAAATATACCTATCTGCCCAACACCGCCGGATGTTTTACCGTCAACGATGCGGTGCGGACCTTGCGGCTGGCGCGGGATGCGGGGGGATGGAACCTGGTCAAGCTCGAGGTCCTGGGCGATAAAAAGACCCTCTATCCCAGCATGCCCGAGACCCTCGAGGCGGCGGAACTTCTGATCAAGGAAGATTTCAAGGTCATGGTCTATTGCACCGATGACCCGATCCAGGCCAAGCGCCTCGAGGATATGGGGTGCGTCGCCATCATGCCGTTGGCGGCGCCCATCGGATCGGGCCTGGGAATCCAGAACCCGGTCAATATCCGCCTTATCGTCGAGCAGACCGCGGTTCCGGTGCTGGTCGACGCCGGTGTCGGCACCGCGTCCGACGCCGCGGTGGCCATGGAGCTCGGCTGCGACGGGGTGCTGATGAACACCGCGATTGCCGCGGCCAAGGACCCGATTGCCATGGCCCGGGCGATGAAGCTGGCGGTGGAAGCGGGCCGGCTTGCCTACCTGGCGGGCCGCATGCCGAAAAAACTTTACGCCGATCCATCATCGCCGTTGGCCGGCCTGATTTGAAGCTGGGCGCATTGCGCCCCGGGCACGGCGGCGGGGGGAGTTCTCCATGAAGCTTTACGGATATTTTCGGTCCTCGGCGAGCTTTCGCGTCCGCATTGGACTCAATCTCAAGAACATCTCTTACGACTTTGAGCCCATTCATCTTTTGCGGGATGGTGGTGAGCAGTACTCGGACCAGTTCGCGGCGCTGAATCCGCAACGCCTGGTGCCGGTGCTGGCCGATGGCGAAGACTTGCTGACCCAGTCCCTGGCCATCTTGGAATATCTCGACGAATGCCACCCGTCGCCACCGTTTCTGCCGGCGGCGGCGATGGACCGCGCCCGGGTTCGTGCCCTGGCCCAGATCATTGCCTGCGATATCCATCCCCTCGACAATTTGCGGGTCCTCAAATATCTGACCAAGGAGCTCGAAGTCGGCGAGGAGGACCGCGCGGTCTGGTACCGGCACTGGATTGCCCTCGGCCTCGGCGCCATGGAGGACATGATGGCCGGCCATGCCATGACCGGGGCGTTCTGCCATGGTGACAGTCCCACCCTGGCGGATATCTGTCTGGTGCCCCAGATCTTCAATGCCCGGCGTTTCGACACCGACCTTGATGGCTATCCCACGGTGATGCGGATCTTCGACAGCTGCATGGCGCTGGACGCCTTCGACCGGGCCCAGCCCGAGAATCAGCCCGACGCCCAATGAGGCGCCACGCCATTTGATCTATTTTTTCTTCGCCGTGGCCTGTTTGATGTCCTCGGCCCGGAGCCATGCGGCCGAGTGGGGTTTCAATTTCTTCGTCGCCCGGGTGGCAAGGCGCCGGGCTTCACCGCGGCGCCCGCGCAGCATCGCCATCTCCGCCATGGCCAGGGCGCTGTTGCCGAAATCACCCAAGCGGCCATAGGCGATCGAAAGCGTTTTCCAGCCGGAAACGAATTCGCGGTCCAGCCGTGTCGCGTGACGGGCTTGGACAAGGGCCTGGGAGACCAATGAAGGGTCGTTGCGCTCGATCAGGGCGTGGGCGTACTCGTATCGCAGCAACGCCGAATTCGGCAGAAGTTCCACCGACTTGGCATAGGACCCCAGCGCCTCGGCGCCGCGTTCGTTTTCGAACAGGATCTGGCCCTTGAGCTCGTGGAAATAGGGATCTTCGGGAAACTCCGCGATCAGCCCGTCGATCAGGGCCAAGGATTTCCCGAGTTCGGGAATCCGGTAATAGGCGATGGACCGGGCATAGCGCGATTCGACGCTGGACTTGTCGTCCTCATATGCCCGAAGAGCGTTCGCCGGCGGCATCAGGAAGCCACGCAGCTTGCCACGCATGCGCCGGTGATTGCGGACGAATTCCGGCGATGACGGTGTGTTGGCATAACGCGATTTGGCAAGAAAACTGCGGACGTTGTTGATGCGGTCCCGGGTGATCGGGTGGGTGCGCACATAAGGCGATTGACGGTTGGTGGTCAGCAGTTCCTCGCCCTCGAGGATCGAGAGGAATTCCACCATGCCCCGGGCCGACTGGCCGGTGTTCTCCAGAAGGTTTAAGCCCGCCTGGTCCGCCGCTGATTCCTGGGCGCGGCTGAATCGCAACAGGTTCTGGGTGTTGATCTGGGCGCCGGTGGCCAGGATCGCCATGCCGGCCTCGGGACTCCCGGTCAGGATTGCCGCCGCGGCGCCGAGAATGGTGGTGACCAGCGCTACGTTCGATGCGCCGCGCAGCCGGGTGCTCATGCGATGGAGATGTCCGCCGGCGATATGGCCGGTTTCGTGGGCGATGACGCCGATGAGCTGGCTGGGGTTGGCGCTCTCGACCAGGAGCCCGGTATTCAGGAACAGGTTCATGCCACCGGCGACGAAGGCATTCAATTCATCGTCCTTGATCAGGATGATCCTGATATCGCTGGGATTGAGCCCGGCGGCCTCAAACAGTGGCGCCCCAAAGGCGCGGATGGTATTTTCAATTTCAGCGTCGCGGATAAACTGTCTAGATTGGGCATATGACGGCGCCAAGGGTGTCGCCATGTAGGCGAGCAGCAACAGAAAAATTGCCGAGAATTTGATGAGTTTAAACACGTCCTGGGTCCGATTCCATTTGCCAAAAGGTAAGCTTGCCAGCCGATGGCGTCAATCCGCGGTGGTATTGGCCGCGGTGGTGCTGGTTACCGCTCCCATTGTCGGCTGTTCCCGGGGCCCCAGCGTGCCGGAAGGGACGCTGGGCCATGTCCAGGGGTTCCTCGGCGGGGTCGCCGCGGACGAGCCCCGCGCCGCGCTGCTGGCGCGAAACACGCTGTCCGCCGGGGGCAATGCGGTGGATGCCGCGGTTGCGCTGTACTTTGTGTTGTCGGTCACATTGCCGTCCTCGGCCAGTCTTGGCGGTGGCGGCGTCTGTTTGGTGTTCGACCGGGGTGCCAAAAAGGTCGAGGCGCTTGATTTTACTGACACTGCGGCGGGGCCGGGTGAGAGTCCGGTTCCGGGGAATGCCCGAGGCATGTTCGCCCTTCACGCCAAATACGGCAATCTGCGTTGGGAACAGTTGGTCTCGGCGGGGGAGAGACTCGCACGGTTCGGCAATCCGGTATCGCGGGCGCTGGTGCGCGATATCGGCTCCGGGCAATGGTTTCGCGATGGCGCCAGCGGTAAGATTTTCGCCGGCGGCAAGGGCGGCCTGGTCAGGGAAGGCGAGGTCATCGATCAGCTTGATCTCGCGGCGGTATTGAGCATGGTGCGCCGCGCGCCGGGGAATTTCTATTCCGGGCCATTCGCGCGCCGTTTGGTCAAATCCGTGCGCCAAGCCGGAGGGTCGTTGACAGTGGAGCGCCTGCGCCGGTTTAAGCCAAAATGGCGTGACACGGTTCCGGTTTCCTTCGGCAATTTGACCGCCCACTTTGCGCCGACGGCATCCGGCATGACGGCGGCGCAGTTATGGGCCGTGCTGGTGGCGCGTGGTTTCTATCGCGGCGCCGACAGGGACGAACGGGGCCATGTATTCGCCGAGGCCGCAATGCGCATCTATGCCGACCGCGGCCGCTGGGCGGCGGGCGGGACGGGGTTGCGGACATGGTGTCGCGGTCCCGCGTGCGTCGGATCATGGCGGGCTATGACGACGATCGCCACACCCCGGCGGCAAGCCTAAACCCGGCGCCGGCCGCTTACCAGGATGCCGACGCCGCAACCAGTTTCGTTGTCGCCGACAAGGATGGTTCGGGGGTCACGTGCACATTCACCCTGAACCGTCTTTTCGGCACCGGCCAGGTCTTGCCGGGCACCGGTATCTTCCTCGCGGCCCCGCCCGCCCGCCAAGGCTGGGGCGCCCCGGATTTGAGCCCGATGCTGGTCCTCAACCAGAATATTTTCGATCTTTTTTTCCTCGGCGCGGCCTCGGGTGGCGGTGCCGCCCCGACCTCGCTGGTCCATGTGGCGCTGCAAAGTTTGGTGCAAAAGAAATCCTTGCGCGATGCCATGTTCTCGCGCCGCCTGCACCATGCGGGCGACCCGGATCAGGTATTGTTTGAGCGTGGTGAACGCCCGGAAACCCTCCGTGAACTCACCCGGCGGGGGCACGTGACCGCCGAAGTGCCCGCGCTCGGACGGGTCAATGCCTTCTATTGTCCCAAGGGACTTGAATCGCCAGAAAGCGAATGTTATGTCCGCGCCGATCCCCGCGGCGCCGGCCTCTCTCAGCGCGAATGATGGCGCCGGAGGTGATCGGGGCATGGTGCTGAAGGCCGCGGGACGCGGAAAGATTTCTCCATTCATCGTCATGGAGGTGATGGAGGCCGCCAATGCCCGCGCCGCCGCCGGCGATGAGGTCTTCCATCTTGAGGTCGGCCAGCCCGGTACCAGCGCGCCTGAGGGCGTCCTGGCCGCGGCGAAGGCGGCTCTTGAGTCCGACCGGCTGGGCTATACCGAGGCCCTCGGCCTGCCCGATCTGCGCCGCCGCATCGCCCGGCATTACCGGGAATATTACGGCATCGATGTGGCCATGGAACGGGTGGTGGTCACCACCGGCTCGTCGGGGGCCTTTCTTCTCAGTTTCCTCGCCGCCTTCGATTCCGGTGACAGGGTCGCCCTCGCCAATCCCAGCTATCCCGCCTACCGCAATATCCTCAAGGCCCTGGATGTCACGGCGGTCACCCTCGCCGCCGACGCCGGGACGCGCTTTCAGCCGACGGTGGATCTGCTGCGCGGCGCCGATGGCCCGCTTGACGGGCTCATCATAGCCAGCCCGTCGAACCCGGCCGGGACCATGTTGGATGGGGCCGAACTGGAAAAACTATCAGCCTATTGCCAGGCCCACGGCATTCGCCTGATTTCCGACGAGATCTATCATGGCATCACCTATGGGCGCCGGGCTGAGACCATGCTCGCCATCAATGATGACGCCATCATCATCAACAGCTTTTCCAAGTATTTTTCCATGACCGGCTGGCGCCTGGGATGGATGGTGGTGCCCTCGGGCTTGGCGCGGGCGGTCGAGTGCCTGACCCAGAACCTGTTCATCTCGCCACCGACATTGTCGCAGCTTGCCGCCATCGCCGTGTTCGATTGCCGGGACGAACTGGACGCCAATGCCGCCCGCTATGAACGCAATCGCGCGCTGTTGCTCGAGAGCCTGCCCAAGGCCGGGTTCGACCGTCTCGCCCCCGCCGACGGCGCGTTTTATCTTTATGCCGATGTCAGCGGTCTTGGCGCCAACAGCGAAGAGTTATGCCGGCGCATGCTGGCGGAAACCGGGGTGGCGACGACGCCGGGGATCGATTTCGATCCCGAACGGGGCGGGCGCTATCTGCGGTTTTCTTATGCGGGTTCGACGGCGGATATGGAAGCCGCCATGGACCGGCTGATGGCATGGCGGCGATAGATCTAAACCGGCCACGGCCCTAGAGGGCTATTCCGTATCGGTTAGCCGTTGCCACCAGCCGCGGCGGCCGCCCTGTTCCTTGGATTTGGTCTCAGGGGATTTGGTTTCCGCGGCTTTGCCGGTATCCGCCCCGGGGGAAGCGGCGGGCCCGCCGGCATTGCCACCATTGCTGGCGGCAGTGCTGGCGGCGATCGGCGACGACCACTGCGGAGAAGATGCCATGGGTTCAGCTCCGCTGGTGGGGGGTTCAGCTCCGCTGGTGGGGGGTTCAGCTTCGCTGGTGGGCCTGTCCATGGCCGGAGATGCATCGCCCGTATCGCTTGCGGGGCCGTCGGTGTCGGCGGCGGGCTCGGCTTTGGCGGGGGTGGCGGGTTTCGCCGTCCTGCGCCGCCGCCTTGGCCGGGGCTTGGGTTTTGTATCGGCGTCCTCTCCATCGGCCACGGCCGCCGGTGCGGTGGCTTCGGTTGCCTCCGAGGCGACGGGTTGATCGTCCGTATTCGCCGGGACATCGTTGGCCAGGGCATCAGCCCCATTGCCGGTGGTTTCCGCCTCGGCGGTGCGGCCGCGGCCACTGCGGCGCCGGCCACCGCGCTTGCCACGGCGCCGGCGGGGACGGCTGGTGGCATCATTGTCGTCTTCGGCGTCCTTGGCCTCCTTGGCCTCCTGAGTTTCCGTGGCGGCGTTGTCGGCGGTGGTGTCCTCGCCATTGGTGGCTGCGTTCACGGTGTCGGGGGTCGCCGCCCGGTCCTCATCCGAGCGCGGCCTGCGGCGACGCCGGGTGCGGCGCCGGCGTTTTCCGGTGGTTTCGCTTTCGGCTTCGGTGTCGGCCGGGGGCTCGGTGGTATCGGTATCTTCCACGGTTTCCGCGGTTATCCTTGTGGCCTCTTCGCCGCCGGCCGCGATCGGTTCGGGCCGTGCCGCCGCCGGCTCGGCGCCGCCACGGGGGCCGGTGCGCTGGAGATCGAACTCGGGCGGCACCAGGCTGTCATCGGCGGCGACCAGGATGCGGAAATTGTACCGCGCCTCGATCCCGGCGATCACGCCACGCTTTTGGTTGAGGATATAGAGCGCCACCTGGGAAGGCACCGTAACCGAAATCTCGGCGCTGCGCCGGCGGATGCCTTCTTCCTCGATCGCCCTCAGCACATGGAGCGCGGTGGATTCGGTGGACCTGACGACGCCGATCCCACTACAGCGCGGGCATATCTCGGTGCTGACCTCGAGCAGGCTGGGGCGCAGCCTTTGCCTGGAGAGCTCCAACAGCCCGAAGGTGCTGATCCTGCCGATCTGAATGCGGGCGCGGTCGGGACCCATGGCTTCCTTGAGGCGTTTCTCGACGGCCTTCTGGTTGCGCGATTCCATCATGTCGATGAAGTCGATGACGATGAGTCCGGCCAGGTCCCGTAACTTCAATTGCCGCGCGATCTCGTCGACCGCTTCCATATTGGTCTTGTAGGCTGTGCGTTCGATGTTGCGTTCCTTGGTGGCGCGGCCCGAGTTGACATCGATCGCCACCAGGGCTTCGGTGGCCTCGATGACGATGGAACCGCCCGACTTCAATTGCACCGCGGGGCTGTGCATGGCATCGAGCTGGTCCTCGACCTGAAAGCGGTGGAACAGCGGGATCGCGTCATCGCGATAATGCTTGACCTTCCTGGCGTGGCTCGGCATCAGCATGCGCATGAAGTCCTTGGCGGAGCGGTAGCCTTCCTCGCCTTCGACCAGGATTTCATCGATGTCCTTGGTGTAAAGATCGCGGATCGACCGCTTGATCAGGTTGGCCTCTTCATAGACGATGGCCGGGGCGATCGATTCCAGGGTCAACTCGCGCATGCTGTCCCACAGGCGCACCAGGTAATCGAAGTCGCGTTTGATTTCGGCCTTGGAGCGCTCGATCGCCGCGGTGCGCAGGATCACCGCCATGCCGTCCGGCAGATCGAGGGTTTCGAGCACGCCCTTGAGGCGCTTGCGGTCCGCCGGGTTGGAGATCTTGCGCGATATCCCGCCGCCGCGCACCGTATTGGGCATGTGCACGCAATAGCGCCCCGCCAACGACAGATAGGTGGTAAGCGCGGCGCCCTTGTTGCCGCGTTCCTCCTTGACCACCTGGACCAGCAGGATCTGGCGGCGCTTGATGACCTCTTGGATTTTGTATTTATAGCGGCTGGGACGGACGCGGCGGCGCTCGGCCGCCTCCAATCCTTCCATCTCATCTTCGTCGTCGGTGACCTCGAATTCGCCTTTCTTGAAGGCCGGCCCATCGTCTTCGTCCGCCGCATCGGGGTCGTCCCCGCTTGCCTCACTGCCATCATCGTTGCCACCGTCGGTGTCTTCACCGGTGTCGTCATCGGGACTTTCTTCGGGGGCCGGGGACGGACCCGGGTCGATGACGCCGTCATCGTCGACATCCTTGGCGAGTTCGGCCTCTTCGGCCAAAAGCGCCATCCGGTCGGCGATGGGGATCTGATAATAGTCAGGGTGGATTTCGCTGAAGGCGAGGAAACCGTGACGGTTGCCGCCGAAATCGACGAAGGCGGCTTGAAGCGAAGGCTCTACCCGGGTGACCTTGGCGAGGTAGATATTTCCTTTGAGTTGCTTCTTTGTCGAGGTTTCAAAATCAAATTCTTCGAGTCGATTTCCGATGACTACGACTTCCCGGGTTTCCTCCGGGTGTGTCGCATCAATAAGCATGCGCTTAGCCATTTATTTATAACTCCGTGACGCTGCAGCTACGGCCCGCGTCAATGCGGGCGGCGCTGCGCCATATGTTCATCCGGCGAAGCCACCGGCGCCTCCGTCCAGATCATCGGTCAAAGCAACCTTGACCGGGACTTTCAGGGCAGCCAGGCCCCGGATACGCCGGGGTGGCTTCGCGATCTTTACAAATCTCCACATCGCCTTGAGCGCACCGTGTGACGATCACCGAATGACCGGTTTTAGGGCCATTCTCGATCATCAATCACGCCACGCCGCCGCCCCAGACAAACAGGATTGGCCAGCAGGAGATGACACAGTGATAACATAGACATGGACCCCGGCTTCGACAATGCCATTGTTCTAAAAATCATGAAAACGGTGAAAACCAAAGGATTTGTTTCCGTGTTAAGACTTTTTCAACATGAATTACTGAAATTTCATATCTGATCTGCCCCAAGGATTTCTTGCCAGATTTTTGATTGATGCCTGATTGGTCCTGACGGTATATATAGGGGTATAAAGGG
>CBDUSV010000049.1:0-13137 GCA_965369885.1 uncultured bacterium | reverse complement strand
GGTATCTTCAAGGGCGGCAAGGGGAGTAGGGCGCCCGGCTTTCACCGGCGCCATGGCGGGCCGGGTGGCGAATTCGGTGATGGCCTTGGTGACGCGAAGGGTCTTGTCGGTCTCTTGCAGGATCGGCAGGTGGGCCAGGGTCTTGCGGAATTGGCGGGCATAGGCGCTCGATCCCTCGACCAGGGCGGTGAACAGCACCACCGGCTTGTCCGCCGCCGCCGCAAAGTGCTCGATGGCCGTGAGGTTGTCGATCTTGCGCTGGATGCCTTCGATCTGGGGGAACTCCTCGCCGATCAGGAGCATGTCGAAATTTGCGTCACCGGCCAGCGCCTCCAGGCAGGCCACATAGCGCTCCGCCGTCAGTGTCCCCATGGAATCGAGCGGGTTTTCGAGCCCGGGGCGGTCGCCCAGGATGTCGCGCAATTTTCCGACTGTGGCGGCCTCGGGTGCCGGCAGGGCAATTTCGAGGCGCGAGGCGGCGTCGGCCACCAGGCCCTTCAAGGCGCCGGAATTGGTCATGACGAAGACCCGGCCACCCTTGGGCGCCGATAGGTGGGTGAAATATTCCACCGCCTCGATGGCGTCCTCCATGGCGTCAAGGCGGATGACGCCGGTGTCCATGGTCACCGCGTCGAACGCCTTGATCGAGCCCACCAGGGAGCCGGTATGGGCCATGGCGGCGGCGCGGCCGGCATCCGACGCGCCGGCCTTGACCGTGATCACCGGCTTGCCGGCATCGCCGGCGGCCCGGCAGGCGTCGAGATAGCTCGCCCGGTCCACCACCAGCTCGAGATAGGACAGGATGACCTTGACATCGGGATCGGCGGCGAAATAGCGGATGTAATCGGCGGTGTTGGTGCCGGTCTGGTTGCCGCAGGTGATCAGATAGCCGGCATCGAGGCCGCGGTCGGCCAGGGTGCGGTTGATCACCAGGCACATGGCGCCCGATTGGGTGACGACGGCGACCGGCCCGGGGCCGACCCGGGCCAGGCTGTCATCGGCCAGCGTCACCAGCCGGGCCCGGCCCGCCACATTGCCCATGCAGTTGGGCCCGGAGATGGCGAGCCCGGTGTCGGCGATCACCTGGCGCAGCCGGCGTTCCCGTTCGCGGCCCTGGGCCTCGTCGCCCTCGCCGAAGCCGGCGGCATAGATGGTGGCGCTGCGCGCGCCGAGGGAGGCCGCGGTCTCCAACACATCGAGGCTGACATCGGCGGGCACGAACAAGATGACATGGTCCGGCGCCTCGGGCAGGGCGTCGAGGGTGGGATAGCATGGCGCGCCCCAGATCTCATCGCGGTTGGGATTGACCGGATAGACCGGGCCGGCGAAGCCGAAGCGTTTGAGGTTGTTCCAGACGCGCCCGGACCAGTGGCGCGCCCGGTCGCTGGCGCCGACCAGCACCACGTTCGAAGGATTGAGCAGGGCGTCGATCTTGTCGTTATTGTTGTTCATGGCTGGACTGACTTGGACTAGACCGGTTCCGGCAATTCGGCGAGCAGGCGTCCCAGGCCCTGGCAGGGCTGGTTGATGGTGAGCGCCTTCTGGATCTCCCAGCAATCGGCGGTCGATGACAGCACCACGGGAACGCCGAAATCCTGCTCAAGGATTTCGATGATCGGGGTCATGCGCCAGCCGCCGCCCTGGATATAGATGCCGTCGGCGCCGGGACTGGCGAGAAACATCTTGCGGACATGGCTATAGACCTCCAGGGCTGAGATTTGGCCAACCTGGTCGAAGGGCACCTCCAGGGGCGTCATGTCGGCGATCTCGAAACCGGCCTCGCCCATATATTTGATGACGATTTCGTTCTGCAGGGCGGAATAGCTGGCGCCGATGAATTTGGTTATTCCTAAGGCGCGCAACGCATGGACGTGGGTCATGCCCTGGGTGAAGATCTGGGTGTTGTATTTCCGCCGCCACTCTATGACCAGTTCGGCCTCGCGCTTGACCCCCAGCATCATGAACGGCGGCGTGCCGGAACACAGCACGAGATCGACGCCCTGGCTGACGAATTCCGCCACCCGGTCCTCATAGGCGGGAATCGCGGAATCGAATTCATCATGGGAGCCCTGGCGCACGTCGAGCAGCAGGGGCACCAGGCCTACGCCCTCGGGCAGCATGCGGATAAGCTCTTCCAATGACCCGGGCCTTCGGGTCGGCTTGACCAGCCCGACCACGCCGCGCCAGCTCGTATATGCCATGTCCGCTTCCTCCCTGATTTTGGCCTGATTTTCGCCCATCATAGCCAGAGTGCGTTCTGTTGTCAGGTGCGGGGCGGCATTCTATGCTGGCGCCAATGATAAAAACCCAGGGAGGCCCGCCACTGGCGGCAAGACGCCATGACACTCTTCATCAGCAATGACGACGTGCAAGCGCTCCTCACCATGGAGGCGGCGATGGCGGCGCTCGAGAGCTCCTATGCCCGCATCGCCACCGAACAAGCGGTGTGCCGGCCCCGGGTCGATATCCAGATCCCAACTTCGGACCCGGGCAAGACCTATCAATGGGGCACCATGGAAGGCGGCGCCATCGGCGGTTATTTCGCCATCCGCATGAAGTCGGACATCCTCACCCAGGTGGTGCGGGACGGCAACGCCACCGAGGAAAAATACTGCGTCAAGCCCGGCCTTTATTGCGGCCTGATCCTGTTGGTCGACACCAGAACCGGCGAGCCGGTGGCCTTTTTGAATGACGGCATCCTGCAGCATATGCGGGTCGGCGCCGATGGCGGCATCGGCGTCAAATACATGGCGCGTGAGAATGCCGAGGTGGTCGGCATGCTGGGGTCGGGCGGCATGTCCCGGTCCCACATGGCGGCGTTTACCTGTGTGCGCAACATCAAAAAACTCCAGGTTTTCAGCCCGACGGCGGCCAACCGCGAGGCCTTCGCCACCGAGATGGCGGCGAAGTACGATATCGAGACCGTGGTCTGCGACGCGCCGGAACAGGTCTATCGCGGCGCCGACATCCTGGCGGCGCTGACCGATTCCACCCAAGCCGTCACCGACGGCGATTTCATCGAGCCCGGCACCCATGTGGTGGTGATCGGCGGCTCCGGCGCCCCCGACGCCAAGACCCTGGAGATGATCGACCGCAGTCTGCGCTTCGGCAACGCGCCCCAGCCCTGGGGTCTGCCGGAGTTCGGCCACAAGCGCTCGCGCATCACCTACGCGGCGATGGACGAAGAGACCGCGAAAAAGCTCATGTCCCCCGACGGCCAGCGCGGCGGCGGCCGCCCCGCCGTCGCCCCTGACCGGGTGGTCGATTTGGGCGAGGTCATCAGCGGCGCCAAAATCGGGCGCACCGGCGACGATCAGATCACCTATTCCGAGCGCGGCAACATGCAGGGCGCCCAGTTCTACGCCGTCGCCGGTGTGGTCTATGAGCGCGCCCTTGAGACCGGCCACAAGACCAACGAAATCCCCACTGAATGGTTATTGCAGGACATTAGGGATTAGTGACATGACATTGATTTTAAATAATGATCACGTGGGTTCGGTCCTCACCATGGCCGACACCATCGAGGCCCTGGAGAAGTCCTACAAGGACCTGGTGACCCAGGACGCGGTGTGCCGGCCCCGCATCGATATCCAGATCCCCACCGATGACCCGCACAAGGTCTATCAATGGGGCACCATGGAAGGCGGCGCGGCGAAGGGCTATTTCGCCATCCGCATGAAGTCCGACATGATCTACGAACATGAGTATGGCGGCGTCCACACCCAGGAAAAATACTGCACCGAGCCGGGCAAGTTCTGTGGCTTGATCCTGCTGGTCAGGGTCGACAACGCCGAGCCGGTGGCGCTGATGAATGACGGTGTCCTGCAGCATATGCGGGTCGGCGGCGACGGCGGCATCGGCGTCAAACACATGGCGCGGGAAGACGCGTCGGTGGTTGGCATGCTGGGGTCCGGCGGCATGTCGCGGACCCACATGGATGCCTTCATGTGCGTGCGCGACATCAAGCGGCTTCAGGTCTGGAGCCCGACCAAGGCCCACCGCGAGGCCTTCGCCGCCGAGATGGCCGAAAAACACAATATCGAGGCGGTGGCCTGCGATGAGGCCGCCGATATTTACAAGGGCGCCCATATCGTCGCCGGGCTCACGGACTCCGCCGTGCCGGTGCTGGACGGCGCCTTGATTGAACCCGGCGCCCATGTGGTCAATGTCGGCGGTGGTGGCGGCAGGCCCGGCGACCCGACGCTGGATCGTGTCGATGTCTATCTGCGCTTCGGCAACGCGCCGGCGCCCTATGGCCAGCCCGATTGGGCGCTGGAGGACGAATACATCACCTATGCCGCCAAGCCTGAATTCAACGCCGGTTTCGCCATGAAGAAGGCGGACCGGCGCGGCCATGGCGTCATCCTGCCGGACCGGGTGATCTATCTCGAGGAAATCTTCCGGGGCTCGAACCGGGGGCGCACATCGTCGAGCCAGATCACTTACTCTGAGCGCGGCAATCTCCAGGGCGCCCAGTTCTACGCCGTCGCCGGCAGGGTCTACGAAAAAGCCCTGGCCCAGGGCCTTGGCAACGAAATCCCCACCGAGTGGTTTCTGCAGGATATCCGCGACTGAAGCCGCGGCGCGTTCGGCAAGAGGACCGCTAGGCCGGTTTCCTGGCTAGGAACGGATAGCCCAAGACGCCGAACGCCCGCGCGTTCACTTCACCGCCGGCGCCGCCGAAGGTGTCAACGCCGGGGCCGATTTCGATCCCTTCAAAGCCACTGTCTTCCAGCATTTTCTGCCAGCCTGCGCACGGCAGGCCACCGGCAATTCAGGCGGTCCAAAGATCAATGTTGCGTACCGCCGCCTCCGGCACCGGCTTGCTGTTGGCGATGTCGGCGAATTGGAGCCTGCCGCCCGGACGCAACACCCGCCAGATCTCGGAAAAGGCCTGCTTCTTGTCGGCGCAGAGGTTGATGACCCCGTTGCTGATGACAACATCGGCCCAACCGTCTTCGACCGGCATGTCCTCGATCAGGCCTTCGCGGAACTCGACATAGTCCAGCCCCATGTGGGTGGCGGTGGTGCGCGACTTGTCGAGCATCTCTTCGGTCATGTCGATGCCGATGACACGGCCGCCTGACCCCACCTGCGATGCCGCGATGAAACTATCGAAACCACAGCCGGACCCGGCATCCACCACGTGTTCGCCTTGCTTGAGGGGGCCGGAGGCAAAGGGGTTGGCGACACCGGCGAAACTCTCGACCGCAACATCGGGCAAAGCGCCGACGATGGCGGGGTCATATCCCAGCTTCGCCGCCAGCGGGCGCCCGGTGTGGAAGTGGAATTCACCATCGGGTTTGATGGCGACTTCCCGGTATTTGATCTTGACCTCTTCGCGCAACGCTTCGGCGTCCACTTTGAGCTCATCGGGTGCGGATGGAGCATCGTCCATGTGCCGTCCTCCTTGTTACTCCCATGGTGTCGGTCCGGTCTCCGGAATGCAACAAAGAACTGGGTTTTTTAGCGAGACCGGCCGGTCAATCGCTTCAAGGCACCTTAACCATATCCGGGCAAAGGGGCGAATTTTGTGTGACGGCCCTTGCGGAGGTAGTAAACTGGCCGCAGCCGTGAAATTCAAGGATAGGACCCAAGCCAATGACCAGTCAAATCGACCGCAGAATCATCGACGGCGATGGCCATATCGCGGAAGACGAAGCCGCCATCATCGCCCACATGGAAAACCCTTACCGCAAGATCGCGGGGCACAACGGCATCGTGTTTCCGCCGCTGGACCATCACCATGCCGGCCGGGCGGTGGAGACTCCGCCGCAGCGTGACGGGCGGGCCAAGGTCGGACCCGAGGGCTGGGTCGAATTCCTAGAAGATGTCGGCATCGATTGGACCGTGCTCTACCCGACCCGGGGCCTGTCCTATGGCAAGATGGTCAGCCTTGACTATGCGGTCGTCGCATGCCGCGCCTACAACGATTGGCTTTATGAAACCTATTTGAAGTTTGACCCGCGCTTCAAGGGTATGGCGCTGATCCCGATGCAGGACCCGGAAGAGGCCGCCAAGGAATTGCGCCGCGCCGTGACCGAACAGGGAATGTTGGGCGCAATGATGCCGTCGAACGGCCTGGCCCATCCCCTGGGCGCCAAGGCCTTCTGGCCGGTTTATGAGGTCGCCAACGAACTCGGCTGCTGCATGGCCGTCCATGGCGGCGCCCACGACCGCTTCGGCATGGACCACATGAACATGTACACCCCGGTGCATGCCCTGGGCCATCCCTGGGGCCTGACCACCAACTGCGCCGATATCGTCTTTAACGGCATCTTCGACCGCTTCCCCAATGTGCGCATCGCCTTTCTCGAGGGCGGGGTCGCCTGGCTCCTGTTCCTGATCGAGCGCCTGCATGCCTCCCACGAAACCCACTTCCAGTACGTACCGCCCGAAGAGTTCAGTGTGCGCGAAGATGTTGAGCCCGCCGATTACATCAAGAAGCTGATCAATGACGGCCGCATCTACCTCGGCATCGAGACCGAGGAGTTGACCATGCCTTTCGCCATCCAGGTCGTCGGCAACAAGCCTTTTTTCTATTCCACCGACTTCCCCCACGAAGTGACCAACGCGAGCTGCAAGCACGACATCGGTGAGCTGTTGGGAAGCAATAAGATTTCCGAGGACGACAAGGCGGCGCTGCTTTACGGCAATGCCGAGCGCTTCTACACGCTATTACAGTAGGGGCACAGTAGGGGCATAGTAGGGGGGGACAGAGACATGGACGAGTGCCGCGCCGCCGTCATCACCGCGCACAACCAGCCGCTGGAGATTCAGAAAGTGCCGATCCCGGAGTTGGATCCGGGCGCATTGTTGGTGCGCATAACCGCCTCGACGCTGTGCGGCACCGACGTGCACCGTTGGCATGGCCCGCTGGGAGGTTCAGACAGCCTGCCGATCATCACCGGCCATGAGCCCTGCGGCACCATTGAGGAGATCAACGGCGAGCGCACCGACATACTCGGCAACCCGGTCAAGCCGGGCGACCGCATCGTGTGGAGCTATGTCGCCTGCGGCACGTGTTATTATTGCAGCGTGGCGCTGCAGCCTTGCATCTGTCCCGGCCGGGCCTCGTGGGGCCACAACCGCTCAGATGAGTTCCCCTATCTGTTGGGCAGCTGCGCCGAATTTATGTATGTGCCGCCTGAGTGTCTGATCATCAAGGTGCCCGACGAGGTCTCTTCCGCCTCGGCGGCGGCGTCGGCCTGCGCCTACCGCACCATCATGCATGGCTTCGACCGCCTGGGCGCGGTCAAGAGCCACGAGACCGTGCTGATCCAGGGCAGCGGGCCGCTCGGCAATTTCGCCACCGCGGTTGCCAAGGACCACGGCGCCAAGCAGGTGCTGGTGATCGGCGCGCCGGCCCACCGCCTCGAAGTCACCAAACGCATGGGCGCCGACGCGGTGCTCAATCTGGACGACGTCACCGATCCCAAGGACCGTATGTCATGGGTGCGTGACAAGACCGAAGGGCGCGGCGCCGACGTGGTGATCCAGGTCGCCAACAATCTGGCGGTGGCCGAAGGCCTGACCATGCTGCGCAGTGGCGGGCGCTTTTTGAATATCGGCTCGGGCGGCAAGGCCGCCGACATCGCGGTGCAACGCCTGCCCCAGGAGATGACCTTCCTGACCATCCGTTCGGCGGAACCGCGCCACTGGCTGCAGGCCATCGACTTCCTGGCGACGCGCCGGGACCGCTTCCCGTTCGAGGATATGATCAGCGCCAGCTACACCCTGGACCAGGTGAACGACGCCATGGAGGCGATGGCGGGCTACAAGGTGGTGAAAGCGGTCATCAACATGCAATAGCGCCACCCGGCGCCGCCCGACATCCCCCGGCACATACGATCCCGCTTAGCCGGCCGCGCTGGCCGGCGCCTCGGCGCCGAGGGCCAGCTTCTCGATCAACTGATCGGTGGTTTGCACATCGCCGAAGGTGGTGAGGAACTTGCCCAAGGTGTGGCGGTGCAGCGCATCGGTCGAATCCGCATTGCCGTCGGACACCATGATGGTGCGGTAGCCCCACATGGACGCGTCCCGCGCTGTCGATTCGCAGCACGTTGAGGTGGCGACGCCGGTGATCAGCAGGGTATCGATGGCGTGATCCTTCAACACCGTATCCAACTCGGAAGGGTAGGGGATGAAGGCCGAGTAGCGGATCTTGATGGCGATCTGGTCCTCGGGCCGCACATCGCAGGCCGGGTAGATCGGGAACCCGTCACCGTCCCTGGCCATCAGCTTCTGGCGCCGGGTCCAACTCTCAAGGCTGGTGGATTCCTTGCGGTTGGCCCAGTCCAGGGGATCCGCCGGGGCCTCGGTCTGGATCCACACCACCAGGCCACTGGTCTCCCGGACGGTCTCGGCCAGCCGGTTGATGTTGGGAACGATGGCCTGGCCGCCGGGGACAAAGGACGGCATGCCGTCCCGGACGAAATAGTCCTGCATGTCGACCACCACCAAGGCGGACTTGGTGGGGACTAGAGATTCGTAAGCATTGACGCGCCCGCCGCGCTTGGCCTTGGCGCGGTCCAGGAAATACGGATCGATAGGCAGATTGTCCATGGGAACCCCCTGATGGTTACAGCCGCAAGAGCGAATATAACACGCCTGCCACCGGGCTCAAATCCGAGTCCGGCGTTCGCCAGGCGCCTATTCGGTGACGTCGATCAGGACCCCATCGGGATCGGCGAGGTGAAAGGCGCCTATGCTGGTGCGGCGGAACATTTTCAAACGCGCCGCGCCTTCGGGACCGGTGCCCACCGGCGAGGGCGCGATCAATGGATTGTTGGCGGAGATGTCCTCGATGTCCTTGGCGAAGGCTTCGATGCTTTCCACCTTGAACCCGAGGTAATCGAACCCGGGGCCGACGATGCCGGTATTGGCGTAATCATCGAGATCCCATTGCATGATCATCAAGGTCACGTGGCCGTCGGTCACCCCAAAGCCGCCTTCGGGAACCGGCCCGTTGGTGGGCTTGAAGTCGAAGGCTTCGGTATAGAATTCGGCAATTTTTTCCGCGTTCATGGTGCGCAGGCCGAGATGGCTGATGGTGCGATCCTGCACCCAGTCATTGTGGGTATAGACATCCTTGACGTTCTTGCCACCGGCTTCGGTCAGGTCGAACACGTTGCCATCGGGATCATGGGCGGAATAGTTGGCATAAGGACGGATGCTCGGCCTTTTGAGAACCTTGACCCCATAAGCCTTAATCCGCCCCATGGTGGCTTCGAGGTCATCGACCTGAATGCCGAAATGATCGAGATGGGCCGGCCGTCCCGCCCGCCTGGGACCAATGTTCAAGCCCACATAGCCATCGCCGATGCTGGCCCCACGGGCCGGCCGCGCCTTCGCCGAGGTCTTCATCCCGAAGTAGGATTCGTAAAATTTCGATTCGAGCGCGTAATTGCCGCTCATAATCGCCACATGATTTATCTTTGAAGCCATCGCTTCCTCGCATTTTTAATCACTTCGAGGGGCGCTGAAGCCAAGCAGGTTTCGTTCAAACGAAGTAGTCAATGCCGAGAAGCTCGAACAGCAGCGGCTTTGACCAAAGGACGGCAAGAAGATTGTCGAAAACTAAGATCACGAAGCCTTCCGAAATCGCCGTGAGCAACAGCGCGGGGCGCCAGCCGCCGCCATAAATCCGGACATAGAAAAACGGAAAAATCGCCAATGTGATATGGAAACCGACCAGATAGACCCCTGCCGTGAGCCCTACGAGCCAGCTCATAATTTCGATGGTGCGCCGGATAGTAACGGCTCTCTTGGCGGGATCGGACGGTGGCGCCGTTTCCGGCGAGCGCAGGGCACGGAAGTTCAGGACAATCTGCGAGACACCAAGCACGAAGCCAGCGCCCATGACAAAGTAAATGATGAGGGAAGCGCGCATCACCCACTCGGTGGCATGAAGCGCGGCAGCAAGGAAAACCCCCATGACGATGGCAAGGAAGCCAATGTCTCCGATCCTGACCGGACGAGTCTGGGGCACCGGCGCTTCGCCCCGAATGGTCTTGCCCTTACGCTTGCGGCTGATCATCGGCCATAGAAGCGTCAACACCACGAGCACCGCGATGATCATTACGCCCGGCTGCAAAAGCCAAGTCCAGCCGTAACGGGCATTGGAGATCCACAGGTACTGCTCGAACTGGCTGCCAAGCACGACCGCCACCAGGAACGGCGGGCGTGACCAGTCGAACAGCTTCATGAGATAGCCAATGCCCGAGAACGCCAGAAAAGCGATGAGGTCATACCAGATGAGATGGGACGCATATGACGACGATACGCACAGCACCAGCGTCATTGGAACGATCACGTAGAAGGGCAGCAGGCTCAGCGCCCCAAACGGCCCGGCCGCGCAGAGTGCCAGCGCGGCGGCAATAAGATTAGCGATCACGAGAATCCAAATCATCGCCATGGTGTAAGGAAGCTGATCCGTCAGCATGGCGGCGCCGGGGGTAATCCCCACCGCGATGAAGACGACCAGCATGAGCGCCAGCGATGTTGATCCCGGAATGCCGAACGCGAGGGTTGGGATAAGGGCGCCGCCCTCCTTGGCGTTGTTGGAGGCTTCCGGGGCGATGACACCGCGCACGTCGCCCTTACCGAAGTTCTCCGGGTTCTTTTCAGTCTGCACTGCATGGGCGTAGGCGAACCAGTCGGCGACCGACGAGCCCAGCCCCGGCAACACGCCAACCCAGACGCCGATCAGCGAGCACCGGATCACCAGCCACCAGTTATCGAAGGTGTCCTTGATCCCCTGCCAGGTGCCGTGGCCAAGGTCGCTGGTCTCCGAGATGGAGGTCCGGCGCACCGACAATGCAATCATCTCGGGCACGGCGAACAGGCCGAGCCCCACGAGGACGAGTGAAATGCCCTCGGACAGGTAGTCGCCGCCGAAAGCGAAACGCTCGATGCCGGTTTTGCCATCCATGCCGATGGAAGACACCAGCAATCCCAGCAGCGCGGCAAGAAGCCCCTTGAGCGGTGCATTGCCGCTGAGCACGCCGACAGCCGTCAGGCCCCACAGGACCAAGATCAGGAACTCCGGCGCCCCAAACGACAGCACGATTATCTTGAGGAACGGTAACGATATCAACAGGACGGCGGCCCCGAAAATTCCGCCGATGGGGGACGCGGAGAACGCTGCCCCGAAAGCACGTTTGGCTTCGCCCTTCTGGGCCATGGGGAAGCCGTCGACGATGGTCGCCTGGCTACCGGCTGAGCCCGGCACTGCGATCAACACCGACGGAAACGTGTTGGCGGTGTTCGATACCGCGCCGATGCCAAGCAAGAGCGCAATCGCGGGGTAGGGGTCCAACGAGATGGCGTAAGGCATGACGATGGTGATGAGGAGCAGCACACCGATGCCGGGGAGTGCCGCGAAAATGCTCGATCCCAGAATACCCATGAGCATCAGCGCCATGGGCCAGGGTTTCGAGATCTCGGTGATCGCTATGAGAAGGGCGTCGAGCATGGTGCCGCTAAGAAAAGGCCGGCGGACCAAACGGCCCGCCGGACATTTGCGTAAGAAGCCTTAGCCTCGGTGTTAGCTGCTTTTCTTCTTTTTCTTCTTCTTCTTTTTCCGCTTCTTCTTGAAGGCGGCGAGGCCGTATTTCTTCTTGAGACCTATGGAGAAATCGACAACCTCGTCGCTCACGCCGGAGACATCTTTGATCATCTGCTCGGTGCGCTTGCCCGTAATCAGGGTGATATCCTGGCTGAACTGCTTGCGGAATTGCTTATTAAGCTCGGGATTGTTGAACGCCTTCTCGTAGGCCGTTCGCCAAGCCTTGACCATGTCCTTGGGCGTGTTCGGCGGCAGCCCCATCCACTTGTCAATCTGCGACGGGCCCATGAGTGACTGGTAGGCCAGCATAGAGACCTTGGACGGATTTGCCTTCTTCAGGATGACGGGAAAAATCGGTACTTGCTTGAAGTTCGAGCGCCCGGCATAGCCACCACCATCTTTGGGCATGCCGACCTGGGCCACAAAATCAATCACGCCTTCGCTGTGCAACGCATTGATGATATATGCGGAGTTGGTGGCAAACGCATCGATCTCACCCTGGCGGATCGCCCTGGAAAACTGGTTGTTCCCCTTGTAGCCGGGAATCCACTTTACATTCCAACCGAGGTACTCGGCTCCCCACATCGGTATCCCTTGCCAGCTCCGGGTGCCGGAGATTGCGCCGATGATCACGGGTTTCTTCGACTTATCCGTGAGACGGCTTATGGCATCCTTGCGCATGAAGAATATCGAGCCACCGCGATTGATCGCGCCGATGGCCCGGAACTTCGTTGGATCATAGCGGACGGAGCGGCGCCGCAACGTGGTCGGCTGCAGCGTTGAACCGTCGCTTTGCATGATGGTAAAGCCGTCGGGCTTGGCCTTCGCCAACATGTTCGCGCCGCGGATCTTGCCGCCGCCCGCGCCGGTATTCTTGACAACGACCTTGGGATTGCCCTTTAGATACTGGCTCATATACCGGGCCATGAAGCGCCCGATGATGTCGGTTCCCTTACCCTCGTTGGACGCTACGATCAATAGGACCCTTTTGCCTTTGAAATTCGGTTCGGCAAATGCGTTCCCTGACATGAAGATCATAACGGCCGCGACAGCGGCAAGGATCATTCGGCTTAAAGAGAAATACCTCATGAATAGCCTCCCAAATTCAAGTTATTAAGTTTAGTATTTCTAGATGAGAGTAGCCGATATGGTCAAGGTTGGAAAGCTTCATGGTGATTCATGCAACGTTACATAGAAAAGTAACCATTTGATGGAGGGGAGGCAAAAGATGAACACGGAAGTCATTGAGGAACCGGGAACAGTGCGCGAAAACGTTAGTGAGGCCGAATGGAAGACCCGGGTAGACTTGGCCGCCGCCTGCCGTATCGCTTATGGACTCGGCTGGAATGAAGGCGTCACCAATCACATCACCATACGTCTGCCCGATGCCCCCGATCAGTTTTTGATGAACCCCCAAGGCCCTGGCTTCGATGAGATGACGGCCTCATGCCTGGTCAAGGCGGATTTTGCCGGCAATGTGCTCATGGATTCAGGGCTCTCTCCGGGTCCGGCCGGACTCAATTTCCATAGCGCCGTTCTGGACGCCCGCCCTGAAATCAATTGTTCCA
>CBDUSV010000048.1:0-13475 GCA_965369885.1 uncultured bacterium | reverse complement strand
ATGCGGCCGTCGCTGAGGTAGAAATTTTCATCGTCCACCGCCTTGTTCTGCAGCGGCAATTCGAACACCTCGGTGGAGCACTGGGCGCAGCGCTCGGCGTGGCGGGTGCGCATGGCGAAATGCGAGAAGGTGCGGTCTTGGCTCCACTCCTTGTCGGCCTCGTAGTCGGCGTAAATGTCCTCCTGGAAGCCGATGCGGCGTTGCGACAGATCGAAGATATTGCCGTCAGGATCGTGGGCTGAATAGGCGGCGAAGGGACGCACCGGAGGCCGCTTCAGGGTCTCAATTTCAGGATCGAACTTGTGGATGCGGTCCCGCGCCTCGTCCAGATCCTCGACCTCGATACCGAAATGGTCCAAGCCGCTGGTGCGGCCATCGCGGCGCGGGATGATGTTGAGCCCGGCATAGCCGTCGCCAACCACCACGGCACGGGCCGGCCGTGGCTTGGACGAGGTCCTGAACCCGAATAGGGCCTCGTAAAACTTGCCATTCATCGCATATTGATCGCTGGCGATAGCCATGTGGTTGATCTTGGCGAACATGTCCCCCCCCTTATTCGGACTCACGTTATTCGGAGATATCTAGCAGAACCCCGTCGGGATCGGCGAATTGAAAATGTCCGAACGGGCATTTCTGCATCAGCTTCAACCGCGCCACGCCTTCGGGGTTGACGCCCACCGGCATGGTACGGAAATAAGGGTTCTGGGTCGCGGCATATTCCAGCTCTTCCTTCACCGCATCGACGCTTTCGACCTTGAAACCGATATGGTCCGGGCCCGGACGGCAAATGCCGGTATCGGCGAAATCATCGATGATCCATGGCATCAACACCATGGTGATGCGGCCATCGGACAAATGCCGATAGCCGTCTTCGGTGGGCTCGTTGAGAAGCTTGAGGTCGAACACGTCGATATAGAACTGGGCGACGCGCTCCGGGTTCATGGTG
Source organism: uncultured bacterium (assembly GCA_965369885.1). Taxonomy (GTDB): domain Bacteria; phylum Pseudomonadota; class Alphaproteobacteria; order SMXQ01; family SMXQ01; genus JAZFWG01. The sequence continues at coordinate 12,529 of CBDUSV010000048.1, read as the reverse complement.
CGGAGCCCGAAATGGCTGACGGTGCGCGGCTGATCCCATTCGCCTTCTTCGTAGATGCCGCTGCGGTGCTCCATGCCGCTTTGCGATAGATCGAACATGTTGCCATCTGGATCGTGGGTACTGAGTCTGGCGAAGGGACGGTTGCTGGGCCGCTTGAGTGAGCGGCATTCGGGATATTTCTCGCGCATGCGCTCCAGGGTGTCTTCCAAATTATCGACCTGAAAACCGTAATGGTCGAACCCGGCCGCACGCCCGGCGGGGCGCGGATTGATGTTGATCCCCATATAGCCGTCCCCGACGGTGATGGCGAAGGCGGCGCCCTTGATGGTGTTCTCCCTGAGGCCGAAGATGCGTTCGTAGAACTTGCCCTCGAGGGTATATGCGCTACTGGCAATGGCGAGATGGTTGATACGCGTGGCCATGGCTAACTCCTGTTGTTTTGGTCCGGCTTAGTCCTCGAAGACATCGAGCATGACGCCATCGACATCGGCAAAATGATGCTGGCCGAAGGGGCACGTGCTGGTGAACATCTTCATTGTTGCGATCCCTTCCGGCCCGCCACCCATCTGTACCGGCGCCAGTTTGGGATTGTTGGAGACCAACACCTCGATGTCCTTCTTGAGCGCGTCGACGCTTTCGACCTTGAAGCCGATATGGTCCATGCCCGCCCCGGTGATGCCGGTGCCGAGATAGCCTTCAATGGACCACGGCTTGATGATCATGGTGACCCGGCCGTCGGTGAGGTAATGGTTGCCCTCGCCGTTCTTGACGTTGGCCGGGCTAAGCTCGAAGACATCGGCGTAGAACTCGGCGCACTTTTCCGGGTGCATGGTGCGGATGGCAAAGTGATGGACGGTGCGGTCCTGTTCCCAGGCCCCATCCACATACACGTCCTTGCGGTGTTCCACATTTTGTTGCGACAGATCGAAGACATTGCCGTCGGGATCGTTGCCGCTGACACCGGCGAAGGGCCGGGCGCTGGGACGCTTCACCCACTGGCACTCGGAGCTTTTCTTCCGCATGCGCTCATAGACGGTCTCCAGATCCTCGACCATGAAGCCGAAATGATCGAGCCCGGAGCGGCGCGAGGCACTGCGCGGGTTGATGTTGAAGCCGATATAACCGTCTCCGACCACCGAGGCGCGGGCCGGCCGGGGATTGCCCGACGTCTTCATGCCGAACACGGCCTGATAGAAATTGCTGACCATGGGGTATTGGTCGCTAAGCATGGCGAGATGGTTGATCTTTGCAAACATGATTTCCTCCCAGAAATTACCAGGCGTTCATTGTGGCCCTATGCGGACCCAATGTCTTGTTCAGAGTGTACGTCCTTGCGGCGGTCCATCGCAATGTAATTGGTTAGAATTCGAGTGACTTCCAGGCCTTCAACGAGGCCATATGCGGCACCGGGCAAAACCTCTATGCTCTTGTCGTCATGGAGCCCAAGTCATTGATTTTATTGTAAGCGGCGGAGCAACGGGACGTGCTGGTTCAGAGTTTTAAGGCCAACCGCCAGGGTTGGATTATTGTCGGTGTCTGTTTTCTGGCCTTGAGCGTGATATCGGCGACCCGCGCCAGTCTCGGCCTGGTGATGACGGACCTGGAGACCGAGTTCGGTTGGAGCCGCGGCTTCATCTCATCGGTCGCCGCCGGCGCCCTCATCGTCATGGCGCTGACCTCGCCGTTCATCGGCAATCTGCTCGACCACCACGGCCCGCGCATGATCATAACCTTGGGGCTTGTGATTGCCGGCGTCGGGCTGATCCTGACCTCCATGATCATGACGAAATGGCATTTCGTGCTGAGTTACGGGCTGTTGGCCGGAATCGGGTTCGGTGTGGTCGGCAAGAGCATCGTCGGCGCCACCATCGCGGTTTATTTCGTCCGCAACCGCGGTCTTGCCATCGGCATCGGTTCCAGCGGCTCCACCGCCGGGCATCTGGTTTTGCTGCCGGCCCTCGCCCTGATCCTGGGCCTGTTGGGCTGGCGTTACGGCTATGTGTTTCTGGGTATCGCCAGTTTCGCCCTGGTGCCGGTGGCCTGGATATTGCTGCGTGACAGCAAGCTCGACCATCTCAAGAGCGGCGGCGCGGAACCTACCCTCACGATTTCCCAGAAGCTCGGCTACCTGTTCGGCGACCGCACATTCCTGGCGCTTCTTGGCAGCTACACCATCTGCGGCTTCACCACCGCCGGCGTGGTGGAGACCCATTTGCTGCCCTATGCGGAATATTGCGGTATCCCCAGGATGACCGGAGCCTCGGCCTACGGTGTGCTGGCGGTCTTCAACATGGTGGGTATGGCCATTGCCGGCTATCTTGCCGACCGCATAAACCGGCCGATGCTGTTGGCGACGATCTATGTGCTGCGCGGATTTTCGTTCTTCATCCTGATGCAGATCCCGGATTATGACGTCACGTTGCTGTTCGTCTTTGTCGTGATGTTCGGCCTCTTCGATTATGCCACCATCCCGGTAACCACGTCGCTGGTGGCATCCCATCTCGGCATCAAGGTGATCGGTCTCGCCATCGGTATTCTCGGCATGTTCCACGCCTTGGGCGGCGCCGCCGGGGCCTACATGGGAGGCTATGTCTTTGACCAGTTCAAGCACTATGATTGGGTCTGGATTATCGCCATTAGTCTTGCCATGGTGGCGGGGGTCTTGGCGCTCACCATCCGCGAACGGCGCGATGATGATGAGCTGGGCGAGCCCGTGCCGGCGGCGGGATGAGGGCCCGAAGGTGATTAAATCCATATATCAGTTCATGCTTACAACTATATGTTTAAACATTAGAATTTAGGAACACGGCATAGCGGCATGAACGGCATTTTCTTTGCCATCGTCCTCATCGCGTTTCTCGTCACCGGCTACCGCGAGTTGACCTGGGTGTATCAGGGCACCGCCGACTTGACGCCGATGCAGGCCTTGGGCGCCGCCATGGTCGATTCCGCCACCTCCTCGGTGACCCTGGCGATCGGCCTGATCGGGGTCATGGCCCTGTTTTTGGGGCTGATGAAGGTGGCCGAGGCCGGCGGGCTTCTCGTCATCATCGCCAAGACCATCCGGCCCTTGATGGTGCGCCTGTTCCCCGATGTGCCGGCCAACCATCCGGCCATGGGCGCCATGGTCCTCAACCTGTCGGCCAACGCGCTCGGTCTCGGCAACGCCGCCACGCCGTTCGGCATCCGCGCCATGCAGGCGCTTGACACCCTCAACCCCCACAAGGGCACCGCCACCAATTCGATGGCCTTGTTCCTTGCCATCAACACCTCTTCGGTGACCCTGTTGCCGACCGGCGTCATCGCCTTGCGCGCCGCGGCCGGGTCCACTGACCCGGCGGATATCCTGCCGACCACGCTGTTCGCCACGATTTGCTCCACCACCATCGCCATCCTTGCCGCCAAGCTCTACAGCCGCTATTGGCCGATGCCCACCGGTGCCGGTGAGGCCCAGGCCGAGCTGGGCGGCGGCGGTGACGAGGTGTTCGCCGATCCCGACCCCTCGGTGGACCCGACCACCGACATCGCCATGGATGATGCCATTGATGACGGCGGCGAGGCCTATCCGTCCTGGGTTTCGATCAGCTTCATCCTCGCCATCGCGGCGTTGGTTCCCCTGACCGTGCTTTATGGCGATACCATTTCTCCATGGATCATCCCCGGCATCATGGTCGGCCTTCTTGGTTTCGGCGTGATCCGCCGGGTACGGGTGTACGAGGTCTTCGTCGATGGCGCCCGGGACGGCTTTCGCGTCGCCATCCGCATCATTCCCTATCTGGTGGCGATCTTAGTCGCGGTCGCCATGTTCCGGGCTTCCGGCGCCCTCGACATGGTAATCACCGCCATTGCCCCCTTCACCACCTTGGTCGGTCTGCCGGCCGAGGCCTTGCCCATGGCCTTGCTGCGTCCGCTGTCGGGTTCCGGCGCCTACGGCATTCTGGCCTCGATCATCAATGATCCCAACATCGGCCCCGACAGCTATGTCGGGTTTCTCGTCAGCACCTTCCAGGGCTCGACCGAAACCACCTTTTACGTCATCGCGGTCTATTTCGGCGCGGTCAATATCCGGCGCATACGCCACGCCCTGGCCGCCGGGCTCACCGCCGACATCGCAGGCATTGCCGCGGCGGTGATCATCTGTTCGATCCTGTTCGCGCCCTAAAATTACCAATAGCAAACAACAAACCAGGAGGAAAAACACATGGCATATACCAGTTGGCGGGGCGTGGTGGGCATGATCAACCCGACCATGCGCCCGGGCATGACCGAGGAGGTGGTGCGCCTGATGCCGGAAGGCATGGGCATGGTTCCCCTGTTTCTCAACATCAACCGCGGCACCACCGAGGAGTTCGAATCGGTGATGGATGCTTATGAGGAAAAGGTCGCCGAGCTTGCCGCCCTGGAGGTCGATCTCATCCATCCCAACGGCGCCCCACCCTTCATGGTCCACGGCCTGGCGGGGGAGAAGAAAATCATCAACCGGTGGACCAGGAAGCATAAGATTCCGATCTTCACCTCGGGCACCAACCACGTCCGCGCCTTGAAGGCTCTCAAGGTCAAGAAGTTCGTCGGCGCCACCTATTTCTCCGGCGACATCAACAACACCTTCGCCAAATACTTCACCGACGCCGGTTTCCAGGTGTTGGCGATGGACGGCATCGATGTGCCGTTCCACCAGGTCGGCCAGCTTTCCGGCACCGAGGTCTATGCCCACATCAAGCGGTCGTTCCTCAAATGCAAGGGCGCCGAGGCGATCTACATGCTGGGCTCGGGCTGGCGCACCCTGGATATCATCGATCTCCTGGAACAGGATCTTGGCGTGCCGGTGGTTCACCCGGTGCCGGCCCGGGTGTGGGAGTTCCAAAAGCGCCTTCATGTCCACCAGCCGGTTAAGGGCTACGGCCAGCTGCTGGCGGAATTGCCGTAACCGCGTGCCCCCCACACTCCCCCAGGGGGCCAAGTGGGCCGAGGAAGGCGAAACATGCTGAGGATCCGCGGCCTCGTCCGTTCCGGCCTTGCGCCGTTTGATCTTGACCTCGACGCCCATGAGGCGGTCGCCATAAGCGGGGCGTCCGGCGCCGGCAAGACCCTGTTGTTGCGCGCCATCGCCGATCTTGATCTCAACCGGGGCGAGGTCGAACTCGACGGCCAGGCCCGGGCCGGCATGGCGGCGCCGGCTTGGCGGCGGCTGGTCACTTACATGGCGGCGGAACCGGGCTGGTGGGCCGACCGGGTCGACGATCATTTTCTCGACCCCGATGAATCCCGGGATTTGCTGGCTGCGCTGTTGCTGCCGCCGGACGCCATGGCGTGGGAGGTCGCCCGGCTCTCGACCGGGGAAAAGCAACGCCTTGCCCTCGCCCGTGTTCTGGAGCGCGCCCCCCGGGTGCTGTTGCTGGACGAGCCGACGGCGAGCCTCGATGCCGAGGCCACCGATGCCGTCGAGGCGGTTTTGCGCCACCGCCTGGGCCAAGGCACCGCCATGCTGTTCGTCACCCATGACCGGGATCAGGCCAAGCGAATAGCCGAACGGGTGTTGATCATGGAAGCGGGCGCCGTCCACCTCCAGGATAGCGGGGCGCCATGAGCTACATCACCCTTGGAATCTCCGATCTGCTAATGGCGGCGCTTCTGCTCTGCATCAATGGCGGGCTTTCGGTCTGGCTTCATCTTGGCCTCGAGCGCCAGCTCTTGATCGCATCGGCGCGCATGGTGGTGCAGCTCTTACTGCTTGGCCTGGTACTCAAATTCATCTTCGAGACGGTCTCGCCACTGTTCACCTTGCTCGCCGCCGTGGTGATGATCGTGTTTGCCGGCTATGAAATCTTCGCCCGCCAGGAACGCCGCCTTAGCGGTTGGTGGGGCTATGGCATCGGCACCGGCTGTATCTTGTTCGGCGGCGCCCTGGTCACGGTTTACGCCCTTGTCACCCAGCTCGAGCCCGAGCCCTGGTATCACCCGCGCTACGCCCTGCCTCTGCTGGGCATGATCCTGGGCAATATGATGACCGGCATCGCGCTTGGGCTTTCAACCCTGTCGAGCCGGGCGGTGCGCGAACGCACCAGCGTCGAGACCATGCTTGCCCTTGGCTTCACCCGCGCCGACGCCTTCCGCCCCCTGGTGCGCGAGGCCATGCGCGCCGGCATGATCCCGATCATCAACTCCATGTCCGCCGTCGGCCTGGTGTCGATCCCAGGCATGATGACGGGGCAGATCCTCGCCGGCGCCGATCCGTGGGACGCCATCAAGTACCAGATCCTGATCATGTTCCTGATCGCCGGCAGCACCGTGATCGGCTCGGTCACTGCGGTCTATGGCATGGTGGCGCGCCTCAGTGACGGCCGCCACCGGCTCCGCCTCGATCGGCTGGCGACGAAATAAAAGCCTAGCTCCGCTGCTTGGCGGCGTGCTCGGCGCCGCGCACCAGGAATGCGAGGCCGGTGCCGATGATGCCGGCTATGGCAAAGACCCAGGCCCCCGCGGCCCAGCCCCCGGTAGCCGCCACCACGGCGGCCACCACCGGCGGGCCCGCCACCTGACCGAGGTTGGCGCCCTGGACCAGCAGGCCGTTGGTGGTGGCAAGCTGATTGGGCGAAGGCGTGAACACCGGGGCGCCGGCGAGCACCGCCGCCGGGGCAACGCCGACGAAAAACGAATATACCAGGCACAGGCCATAACGGGCCGGGTCGCCCAGCACATCGAGGAAGATGCCGAGGCCGAGCACGGCCGACAGTGCCGCCGCGGATGCCAGCAACAGCCAACGCGCCACGCCGCGCTGCAGCAGATAGCCGCCCATGAGATTGCCGGGGATGTTGACGGCGACGGCAATAACCGTGAGCATCGCCGCCGTCCCCACCGTGGCGCCGCGGCTCTCGACCAGGAAGGTCGGCATCCAAGCCATCAGCGCCAGCCATTGCAGGGCATAAAGACTGAAATAGAAGGCCAGCAGCCACGGCCCGGGACACGCCAGCGTCACCCGGATATCGCTGAATAACGAATGCCATGCACCCTCCGAGGTGGCCTCAAGCTCGGCGCCATCCCGGGTGGCGATCAACATGAGCACTAGCCATCCCGCCGTCGCCGCCGCCACGGCCAGCCACAGCCCGCGCCAGCCATAGGCATCCAAAAGTGGTGGCGACAGCACCATCATTGCCGCCATGCCGGTGGGGTAATAGGCCCCCCAGGCGCCGAGCACGAAGCGGCGGTCGTGGTCATTGGTGGTCTTGGCAAGGACCGCCGCCGCCGTGACGGCGACAATCACAAAACCCAACCCCTCGAAGAACCGGGTCAGCAACAACGCCCACCCTTCCTCAACCATGGCGCCGGCGGAGGAACCCATCACAAGGGCGGCAAGACCGCCGATCACCATCCGGCGGCGGCCAAAGTGGTCGGCGAACGCCCCCACGACCAAGCCCACCGCCACGCCGAGAAGATTGAAGATCGAGACCACCCACCCGGCGGTGATGAGATCAAGGCCAAGCTCGGCGCGGATCAGGGGCAACGCCGCCGGCACCTTGCCGACATGGGCGGCGGCCATGATCCCCGCCCCCATGGCAACGGCAACGATGGCCCAGTTGGTTTTTATCGGGATGGCTGTGGCCCCATTACGCTATGGCCAACTACTGTTGGACCTTGGACATGGCGCCGGGCGGGTAGCGCTCCCCCGACGCCGCCCCCGGCGGCACCGCCTGGTCGAGATGGGCAAGATCGGCCGCCGTGAAGGTCAATTCCAGCGCCATGATGGTGTCTTCGAGATGGGCGCGGGTCTTGCATCCGGGAAGCGCCAAGATGCCGGAATCCTTGGCCACCACCCAGGCCAGCGCGATCTGGGCCGGCGATACGCCCTTGGCTTCGGCCATGTCTTCGATATTGCGCAACAGCTCCACATTCTTTTCGATATTGCCGGCCTGGAACCGGGGATGGTCGCGGCGCCGGTCATCATCGGCGAGGTCGCTGGCCTGGTGGAACACCCCGGTGAGAAAGCCACGCCCCATGGTGCCATAGGCGATGAAGGTGATGCCAAGCTCGTGGCACTTCGCCAGATGGCCCTCCTCGGCCTCCCGCGACCACAGGGAATATTCCATCTGCAGGCTTTGGATGGGGTGAACCGCATGGCCGCGCGCCAGGGTCTCGGGCTTGACCTCAGACAGGCCGAGATAGCGCACCTTGCCCTCTTCGACCAATTTGGCCATCGCCCCCACAGTGTCCTCGACCGGCACCCCGGCCTCGATCCGCGACGGGCAGAAAATATCGATGACATCGGTGCCGAGGTATTTGAGGCTGTCCTCACAGTCCTCGCGCACCACCTCGGGGCTGGAGCCGCGGCCGGTGGTCTGGCCCATGGCGTCACGGCGGCTGCCGAACTTGCAATGTAAGATGACATCATCCCGCCGGCCCTTGATGGCCTGGCCGATGATCTCCTGGTTGTGGCCGGAGCCATAGCTGGTCGAGGTGTCGAAAAAATTGATCCCGTGCTCAATGGCGCGGTGGATGGTGGCGATGGATTCGGCGTCGTCGGACTTGCCGTAGATCCCCGACATCGACATGCAGCCGAGCCCCAAATTCGAGACCTTGAGAGAACTTTGACCGATTTGCCGGTATTCCATGACGCCGTTGCTTCCTTGCCGCTGGTGCCGAATTTGGGATTTCAACATACCCCAAGGCGCCGGGCTTTAAAGGAATTTTTACCCCCATCCGGCATATCTAGAGTGCCCCAGAAAATCTGGCCAACCACCAAAAGACGAGGACATCATGACCCAGAACGAAACCATGACTCAGAGCCTATTTGAGCAAATCGGTGGCGCGGTCGCCGTCGACGCCGCCGTCGAACTGTTCTACCGCAAGGCGCTGGCCGACAGCACGATCAGCCATTTCTTCGAGAAGGTCGACATGGACAAGCAGCGCGCCAAGCAGAAGGCGTTCCTGGCCATGGTGTTCGGCGGACCCAACACCTATACCGGCCAGGACATGCGCGAGGCCCACAAGCATCTGGTCGCGGATGGCCTGAACGAGTCCCATTTCGCCGCCGTCGCCGGGCACCTGCAAGCCACCCTCGAGGAGCTCGGCGTCGCGCCTGACCTGGTCAACGAGGTCATGTCCCTCGCCGCCAGCACCCACGACGACGTCCTCAACCTCTAAAGACCTGCCCGGCCGAGCCGGGCCGAGCACATGCCAAAAAGAACCCCGCCGAGCCATGGGCCGGCGGGGTTCCGCTGTGTCAGCTGGAAGTTCGGCCTAATTTTACTTCTTTTTCTTCCTTTTCCGCTTGCCCCGGCATTTCTTTGACACCTTGGGATTGCAGCGGCCCTTCTCGGCCTTGAGCGCCTTGGCGGCCAGTTTCACCACATCCGAGGGCGTGGCATAAATCTGATCGATGATGGCGGCGACTTCCTTGCCGTCCCGGGTCCTGATCGCCATGCGCCGCTTCTTGGTCTCGGCCTTGAACTTGGGATCCTTGATGGTCGCGGTCCAGGCGGCCTTCCATTCCTTGACCCGGTCCGGGTTGGTCCCCGGCGGCAGGGCAAAGGCATTGGAAATGGCGAGCGGCTGGTTCAGGAAGGCGAGTATCTTTACCCCCATCTTGTTGATGGCAAGATCCCGCGCGCGCGGCACATTGGGGATGGCCGGATGGATATCCGAGCCCATCTGCAAAAGGAAGGTGACATATTTGCTCTTGATCCAGCCGGGGTTGCTGATCGCCAGGGCATCATAGCTCGAACAACGGCCGACGACCTCCTTGCGTTCGATGGCAAGGTGAGTGCCGCCCGAACCACGATAGCCAAGGATCGGCACGAAGCGGGTGCCTACCACGGCATTGAGGATCATGGTGCGCTGGGTGCTGGCCGACCGTGCCCCGGTGCCGGCCATATTGACCTTCTTGTCGCGGGCGTCCTGAATGGTTTTGATGCCGGCATCAGTGCGCACATAGCAGGTCTGGATCGTGCTGTTGAGGCTTCCGATCCAGATGAATTTCTTCATGTCGTAATTGAACTTCTTCTTGGGCCGTAACACAGGATCGGTGATCGCGCCCTGGGCCCAGGTGCCGAAGTGGGTGCCGTCGCGCTTGCCGCGTTTGTTCAATGTGGTCACGGCGCCGACACCGCCCGCGCCCGGCAGGTTGCGGGCGACGAAATCCGGGTTGCCCGGCAGGTGCCGCGTGACGTGGCGGGCGAAGACCCGGCCATAGGCGTTGACGCCGCCGGAGACGCCGCCGCCAACCCACAGCGTCAAGGTCTTGCCCTTGAAGAATTCCGCGGCGCCGGCGCCGGACGATCCCGATGCCGCCAGGAGCGCGGCGACGGCCATGCAGAGGACGGCTGATTTCAGTTTGCTGAACATGTCTTTCTCCCTGGTTTGTTTAATTCTCACGGCCATCGGCCTTACGCAGACTATAAGTTCATAATTCCTGTTGGCAACCACTCATAAAACCTCCCCGGCGCTACATTGACGGGATGATGTCGGGCAATATCGGGAACAGATCCCCCACCACCGTAGCCGGCCAGGGCAGGGTCAGGAGCTTTTCGAACAGCAGATAGCAGAACAGCGTCATGGAGATGGAAATGATCGCCACCAGCCGCCAGGGCTCCTTGGCCTCGAGGCGCATATAGAGGATGACGAAAACCAAAACCGTGGGGATCACACCGATCAGCGCCATCGAAGCCATGAAACCTAAAAGCCAGCCAAAGAAACAGGCGGCGCGGAACAGCATGGTCCGGGTCTCCAGGCCGCCATCATCGGAGCTGGTATCGAAATGCATGGTACGGCCGCCAACGCCGCCTCCCGGCGCACCGGCACTTACATCGACTTCGCGGCGGAAGGTGTGGTTGATGAAACTGATGACGGCAATCCCCAGCGCCGAATAGGCGACGATATGGGGGGCGATGGTCGAGAGATGGTCCCATTCCCGGGTGAAGTAAATCAGGGTCACCAGCACCGTGACGAAGACCCCGTAAAACGCCGTGTGGACGTCGAATCGTGGCGCCGTGAGGTTGCCGAACAGCGACAACACCCCATGGGACGCCTTCACCTCACGGACGAATGGCCCCAGAATTCCGATGATCGAAATGCCGAACAGGAAGATCACCCCGGGCCGCAGCAGCCATGACGAGCCGAACAAATCGATGGACACGAACATGTAGCGTTCGACGATATCGCCCAGCACGACGCCCAGGATCAAGGGCGGGCGGGGCCATTTCAGCCGTTTCATGATCCAGCCCAGGGCGCCGAAGGTGAACACCGTGTAGATGTCGCCCCAATTGCGCGAGCCCTGGAAGGCGGCAATGAACACGATGGACAGAATCAACGGCATCAGCACCGAAAAGCGGATCAGGGCGAGCTTGGCGAACTGGTCGGAAAACATGAAACAGATACCGGCGCCCAGGATGTTGGCGAGCGCCACCGACCACACCATGGAATAGGTCAGATCGAGATGCTTGGTCAGCATCTCGGGCCCGGGCTGAAGCCCGTGGATCAGAAAGGCGCCAAGCAGGATCGCCATCCCCGCCGAGCCCGGCACCCCGAAGGCGACGGTGGGCACCAGGGCGCCGCCTTCCTTGGCGTTGTTGGCGCCTTCCGACGACAGCACGCCGCGAACGTCGCCGGTGCCGAAGGTCTTGAAACCGTCTTTCTCCGAGCGTGCCCCGTAGCCATAGGCGATCCAATCGACCACCGGCCCGCCGAGCCCGGGCACCGCGCCCAAGGCCGCCCCCAGCCACGATACCCGCAGCACCAGCCACCAGTGACGGAAGGTATCCTTGACCCCATCCCATTGGCCCTTGCGGCTATCCACACTGGATCCCGCATCAATAGAGCGGCGCTGGATCGCCATGTCGGCAAGCTCCGGCAGGGCGAACAGGCCCAGCGATATGGGTACCAACGGGAAGCCCTCGAACAGGTAGAAGGTGTCGAAGGACCAGCGCTGGGTGCCGGTCTGTGGGTCGGTGCCGACGAAGGACACCAGCAGCCCAATGGCGGCGGCGCACAAGCCGCGCAGCGGCGATGACCCGGACAGCACCGCCACCATGGAAAGCCCGAACACGGCGAGGCCCAGCATCTCCGGCGATCCGAAGGAGAGTATGAAGGGCCTCAGGATGGGCAGGCTGATGCCGAGCAGAAACGCCCCGAACAGTCCGCCAAGAAGGGATGCGGTGTAGGCGGCGCCAAAAGCGCGGCCGGCCTCGCCCCGCTTCGCCATGGGATGGCCGTCGAGTATGGTCGCCGCCGATCCCGAGGTGCCGGGCACGCCGAAAAGCACCGCCGGGATGGTGTCGGACGTGGTGGTCACCGATCCCATGCCCAGCAACAAAGCGAAGGCGGAATAGGCATCCATGCCAAAGGTGAAGGGAAGCAGGATTGCAAGGCCGACGATGCCGCCAAGACCGGGGATGACACCGAGCACGAGCCCGATGATGACGCCCAAAAACAGGAAGCCCAGCCGCATGGGATCGGACATGATCACAATGGCTTGGTACGCCGCATCAAGCATTCCCATCGCTATGACCCCTCACTAATTATTTTTTTATCGGTTTTG
>CBDUSV010000047.1:0-13560 GCA_965369885.1 uncultured bacterium | reverse complement strand
CACCACGGGCCAGCCGGTCATGGCGGCAAGGGCGGCGGTGGAGCCATCCTCGCCCACCGCGCCGCCCAAAACCGCGGCGCCGTCGAACAGCCCCATGACCCCTTCGCCGATGATGAGCTCGGCCTCGCCGCCGAGCCCGGCGGCCAAGCGGCGGATCGTCGGCAGGCGCATCGCCCAGCCATCAAGATTGACGCAGGCCCGCCCGCTGGCGGCGGCATGAAAGGCCGGGTCGATGTAATCGGGCCCGGCCTTGAAGGACGCGACCCGGATGCCGGAGCGGCTCAGATGGCGCAACAATCCAAGGGTGATGACGGTCTTGCCACTGGCGCTTTTGGGCGCGGCGATGATCAGGCCCGGCGGCGGCGTGGACCCGTTCATGTGCCGAGCCAATCCAGGGTTTGGCGCAGCCGCACGGTTTCACCGACGACGATGATGGCCGGCGGCTCCATGGCGGCGTTGGCGGCGTCGGCGGCGCAGGTCGCGAGGGTGGTTTCCAGCACCTTCTGCCCCGGCGTCGAGGCCTTGGAGATGACGGCCACGGCCTCGGCGCCATCGCGGCCCGCCGCCATCAGACGCCGCGAGATGGCGTCCAGATGTGTCAGCCCCATATAGATCACCAGCACCGGCGAGGCCTTGGCCACCGCATCCCAGTCTATCCCTTTGGCCACCCCTTGGGGCATATCGCCGCCGGCCTGGTGGCCGGTGAGGAAGATCACGGCGGAATTGACGTCGCGGTGGGTGGCGGGGATGCCGGCATATGCGAGGCCGCCGATACCGGCGGTGATGCCGGGCACCAGGCGGAACGGGATGCCGGCGGCGGCCAGGGCCTGGGCTTCCTCGCCGCCGCGCCCGAACATGAACGGATCACCGCCCTTGAGGCGCAGCACCCGATTGCCGGCGCGGGCAAGGGAGATCAGGCGTTCCGAGATGTCGCTCTGGTCCGCCGACGGCCTGCCGCCACGCTTGCCGGCATAGACCATGTCGGCCTTGGCATTGAGCTTGCGGGCAAGATCAAGGATGGCTTCGCCGACCAGGGCGTCATAGACCACCTTATCGGCCTGGCGAAGGCCGTTGACCGCATGAAGCGACAGCAAGCCGGGGTCGCCGGGCCCGGCGCCCACCAGCCATACGGATCCGGGTTCGAAGCCCGGCAAGTCCAAGGGGATATCTTCCATTTTTATACTCGCGAAGGTGCTCCCGGCACCGCTAAACTCAACATATGTCGAGACGGCCGCAAGGGCAATTGCGTAAGGGCTGGACCACCGGGGCGTGCGCCACCGCCGCGGCCCATGCCGCCTATGAAGCGGTGCTCAGCGGTGAGTTCCCGGACCCGGTGACCATCACCCTGCCCAAGGGCGAACGGCCCAGCTTTGCCCTGGCCGAAAAGCAATTGAACAAAGCCGGCGCCATGGCCGCCATCATCAAGGACGCCGGCGACGATCCCGACGTCACCCACGGCGCCTTGATCATGGCGCGGGTGGAGTTGGCCGAAAAGGGCGCCGGTGTCAGCTTCCATGCCGGTGACGGCGTCGGCACCGTGACCCGGCCCGGCCTTGGCCTCAAAGTCGGCGAACCCGCCATCAACCCAGGCCCCCGGCGCATGATCGAGGCCACCATCGCCCAGCTCGCGGCGCACCACGGGGCGCCTGGCGATGTCGCGGTCACCCTCACCATCCCCGGCGGCGAGGAAATGGCGGCCAAGACCGCCAATCGCCGGCTCGGCATCCTGGGCGGGCTTTCGGTGCTGGGCACCACCGGCATCGTCAAGCCCTATTCGTGCTCGGCCTGGATTTGCTCGATCCAGAGCGGCATCGACGTCGCCCGCGCCGAAGGCTTCCCCCACATCGCCGCCGCCACCGGTTCCACGTCGGAGCGTGCGGTGGCGGACTTCTACGGCTTGGAAGAGGCGGCGTTGATCGACATGGGGGACTTCGCCGGCGGCGTGCTGAAGTATCTGCGCCGAAACCCGGTGCCGTGGCTGACGCTGGCGGGTGGCTTCGCCAAGCTCGCCAAGCTCGGCGATGGCCATCTCGATCTCCATTCGGCGGCCTCCCGCATCGATATCAAGGGCCTGGCGGAACTGCTTAAGGGCGTGGGCGGCGCGCCGGAGATGGTGGCCAGGGCCGAGACCGCCGCCAGCGCCGGCGAGATCCTGATGCTGGCGGGCAAAGCGGCGCCGGATCTGGCCAAGGCGGTCGCGAAGAGGGCGCGGGCGGTGGCGCTGGAAACCATTGGCAGCGACATCAAGGTCGATGTCACCGTGTTTGACCGCAAGGCCAAGTTGATCGGCCATGCCGGGCCATAATCCCACCATGCGCTTACTCATCCTTGGCGGCACCGCCGAGGCCCGCGCCCTGGCCGATCAAGCGCGGCAAAGATATGGCCCGGACCTTGAAATAATTACCTCCCTGGCCGGGCGCACCGCCCAACCGATTGGCCAGGAAGGTACGGTGCGCGTCGGCGGTTTCGGCGGCGCGGACGGCCTTGCCGATTACCTGGGGAGCCAATCCATCGATGTGGTGATCGATGCCACCCACCCCTTCGCCGCCACCATGTCGGCCCATGCCCATGAGGCCTGCGCCGAGGCCCAAGTGCCGCGCCTGATGGTGGTGCGCCCACCATGGCAAAGGCGCGACGGTGACACTTGGATCGAGGTCGATGACCTCAAAGCCGCCGTGGGCGCGGTTTCGGCGCTGAAGACCGGCAATGCCGGCGTCTTGCGGGTGATGCTGACACTCGGCGCCTCGGCGCTGGCGGATTTCGCCGATCTGGAAGATGTCTGGTTCCTGGCGCGGATGATCGAAGTCCCCCCTGGCCCGCTTCCCCTGCGCAATTGCCTTATGATCGAAGCTCGCGGGCCGTTCACCGTCGCGGGCGAACGCGAGCTTCTCACCCACCACCGCATCGATGTGCTGGTCAGCCGGCTTTCCGGCGGCGACGCCACTGGGGCCAAGATCGACGCCACCCGCGCCCTTGGCCTCAAGGTGGTGATGATCAAACGCCCTGCCCCGGCCCCCGGCCCCCACGCCGCCACCGTGGATGATGCCCTTAGCTGGCTCGATCAGACCCTGTCACTGGTGCCGTCATGAGGATTTCGGGCGCAGAATATGGTCATGGGCCGGGTCATAGAGCCGCGACGGGGCGAAATCATCATTTTCGAGGGCACGGCCGACCAGGATGATGGCGGTGCGGGTGATTCCCGCCTGTTTGATCTCATCGCGAATGGTGGCGAGGGTGGCGGTGAAGAGTTTCTCGTCGGGCCAGCCGACCCGGTAGGCGACGCAGCACGGGCAATCGGCGCCGTAATGGGGCACAAGATCATCCACCACCCGGGCCAGATTGTTGATGGAAAGGTGGATCGCCAATGTTGCGCCCGATGCGCCGAGGCGGCCCAACTCCTCGCCCTCGGGCATGGCCGATGCGCGCACCGCGGTCCGGGTCAGGATCACGGTCTGGCTGACGCCGGGAAGGGTGAGTTCACGGCCAAGGGCGGCGGCGGCGGCGGCATAGGCCGGCACGCCGGGGGTGATGTCATAGGGAATGGCCAGCGCATCGAGGCGGCGCATCTGTTCGCCGATGGCGCCATAAAGCGACGGATCGCCGGAATGGAGCCGCGCCACGTCAAGGCCTTCCCCATGGGCCTTTTGCATCTCATCGATGATGTCGTCGAGGGTCAGCGGCGCCGAATCGATGATGCGCGCGCCGTCGGGCGCACCATCCACCATGTCGCGGGGCACCAGGGAGCCCGCATAGATGATCACCTTGCATCTGCGGATGAGATCGAGCCCGCGCACGGTGATCAGGTCAGGGGCCCCGGGCCCGGCGCCGATGAAATGCACCGTCATGATGTGGGCTCCTTGGGCGTTGGCTCCTTGGCGGCGTAGCCGCGCGGGGTATAAAGCCAATTCCGGGTTTGGCCCGAAATGCACCTGGTCTGGCTGTTGCCGACCAGCACCAGGGTGGTCATGTCGGCGTCGTCCGCCGTCAGATCGCCAAGGGAGATGACCCGGGTGGTCTCACCATCGCGGCCGAGATTGCGCGCGATGAGGACCGGGGTTTCCGGCGCGCGGGCTTCCAGCAGGATGTCGCGGGCGGCGGCAAGCTGTCTGGTTCGCCGCTTCGAGGCCGGATTGTAAAGCGCGAGCACGAAATCGCCCTCCGCCGCGGCCTTGAGCCGGGCCTCGATGGTGGGCCACGGCGTCAGCAGATCGGATAGGGATATGGCGCAGAAATCATGGCCGAGCGGCGCGCCGGCGCGGGCGGCGGCGGCCTGCATCGCCGAGATTCCCGGCACCACCGTGATGGCAAGCCGGTTCCAATCCCCACGGTTCCCATCCTCAAGGGTCTCGAACACCAAGGTAGCCAGGGCATAGATCCCGGCATCGCCCGACGACACCAGGGCGACGGCGCGGCCCCGGGCGGCAAGCTCCAGCGCCCGGGCAACCCGGTCCCGTTCGGCGCCGAGATCATAGCCGTGGCGCCGCGCATGGGCGATGGCGGGGCCCAGCAGGTCGAGATAAAGCTCATAGCCGACCACGTCTGAGGCCTGGGCGAGGGCCGCCGAGGCCTCCGGCGTGCGCCATTGGCCGTCACCGGGGCCGATGCCGACGACATAAAGCCGGCCTTGGGGACGGCCCACGGTCTGGGCGTCGATGATATGAGGCGCCCGGGCGATGGCGCAGGTGGCGCGCCTTGATTTGATCTTGGCCACCACCAGTTGGGCGTCCGCACCCCCGGCGGCGAGCGCGGCGCCTTCCGAGACCCCGTGGCAGCCGACCTCGCGGAACACAACATCCGACGGGGTTTTAAGGCGCGGGGCCTCGGCCTCGAGGCGCGCGGCGGTGAAAAATCGCGCTGGCACCCCCATTGCCCCGGCAAGGTCATGGATCGCGTCCTCGTCGGCCTTGATGTCGATGGACACAACGCAAGCCACCGCGCCGGGAGCCAATCCCGCCGCCGCCAGGGCGTCTTCGGCCAGGCTTTGCAGTTCCTTGGGCTCAACGCCGCGCTCACAGCCGACGCCGAGGGCCAATGTCGCCGGATGGATCACCAGATCCCCCTCGTTCGGCGTCACCATGCGGTCGGTCAGATGGATGGTGGTGGCTGGATTGGCTAAGGGTGCGGCGGCGCTGAATTTCGCCCCCGAATTCACCAACCAGCCGGCATCCCCGGCGTCATGAGCAAGCGCCACCTCTTCACCGCGCAGCAGGGCGGCGGTCACCGCCTTGGCAGCAATCGGATTGGCGGCGCGCCAGCCCCGGGGCGGATCATCCAAGGCGATCCCCAGTCGCACATCGCCGGCGGTGGTGATGGCGGCGGCGCCGTGGCTCTGGGCGGCGATGGCCCGGGCCAGGCGGTTGGCGCCGCCATGGCCGCCGAGCAGGGGAACCACGGCGCTGCCATCCTCGGCCACGGCGACGACGGGTCCGCCGGCGCGCTTGTCCTCCAGCACCGCAGCCAGGATGCGGATCAGGATTCCCGCGGCGCAGATGCCGACGATGGGCACCCCAGCGGCGTATAAGCCGCGCACATGGCGGCCCACATCGGCAAATGTCACCTCGGCGCCATCGGCGCGGCCTTGCAGGCCATGGATGGCGGCGCCGGGAAGGGTGTCTTTGAGGCCAAGGGCCAGTTCCAACCCCCCGGGTGTGAGCGCGATGAGCACGGCGCCCTCGGGGATGTCATAATCGGGGCTGGCGGTCTGGCCCAATGTTGCGTCATCCTTCATCGGTTCACACCCTAACTCCACCCCTGGCCCCGTCCATGGACCAGCACCATGGAGAAATACGGCACCTCATCGGCGCTGATGCGGTCAAGGGGCAGGCTCTTCTCCCCGTCCAGGCCGACCCGTTCGATATAGCGCGCTTTGCCGGCGAGGCCGAGGCTCTCCAACACCCGGGCGAGCTTGGCGTAATGGCGCCCGATCTTGATGATGGCGCAGGCGTCGGTGGCCGCAATCGCGGCCTCGAGCCGGTCTTCATCCAAGGTGGCGGGGACGATGCTGAGCACGTCGCCACCCCCGGCCAAAGGCGCCTTGAGCGCCGCGGCGCAGGCATTGAGCGACGAGATCCCCGGCACCACCACCACCGGCCAGCTTTCCGCCAGGCGCCCGTACAGATACATGAACGAGCCGTAGAAGAACGGATCGCCCTCGCACAACAAGGCAACATCGCGCCCGGCGTCCAGATGTTCGGCGATGGCCTGGGCGCCACGGTCATAGGCGCCGGCGTTTTCGCCGTGGCCGACGCCGATGTCGATGGCGATCGGCAGTTCGGTGTGGCCAGCTGATATATGCGGGTCGGCGATGCGCCGCGCCATGCTGTCGCCCGACGCCGTCGCCGGATAGGCGATGACCGGCACCCGGCCGAGAATGCCGAGCGCTTTGACGGTGATAAGCTCGGGATCGCCGGGACCGACGCCGAGGCCATATAGGGTGCCGCTCAGTTCTACCTCCCCGCCATCATTTTCTAGCTCTTGACCGCGACCCATTGGCTGACCGGGCGCAACGGACGCCAGCCCTGCCTGGAGCCCAGGGGTTCGGCCCGTGAAATCGCGATGCGGCGGAGCTCGCCGCCATGGGCGGCCATGCCCTGGGTTTGAGCCGCCTCGCCCTCGATGGTGACCGCATTGGCGACCAGACGGCCGCCCGGGGCCAATGCATCCCAGGCTTGATCAACTACTCCCGGCTCGCCAAGCCCGCCGCCGATGAAGACGGCGTTGGGATGGCCAAGCCCCTTTAGGCCATCGGGTGCGGCGGCGGTAATGATGTCGAGATGCGGCACGCCCAGCGCCATGGCGTTCCGCGCCATCATGGCTGAGCGTTCCGGGTTCTGTTCGATGGCGTGGGCGCGGGTGCGGGCAGCCGCGCGCAGCCATTCGATGGCGACCGTCCCGGCCCCGGCGCCGATGTCCCACAAGGTCTCACCGGCGAGCGGCGCCAGGGCCGCCAGGGTGACGGCGCGGACCTCGCGCTTGGTGATCTGGCCGGCATGTTCGAAGGCATCATCAGGGAGGCCCGGCACCCGGGATGTCAGCTTCGCCCCGGGTGCGGCGCGGCATTCCACCGCGATGGTGTTGAGATCGGACACCCGGGGCGCATTCCAGGTCTCAGCCAAGCCGTCACGGCGCGCTTCGGAGGCGCTTGCCATGTTCTCCAGCACGGTGATGGTGCTCGGGCCATAGCCGGCCTCGGTCAAGAGCGCCGCCACCTGGGCCGGGGTGTCGCCGTTCTGGGCCAGGATCAGGAGCCGGGCGCCCGGCGCCATGAACAGCTTGAGGGTCTCGGGCGCGCGGCCATGGAGGCTCAGGGTCTCCACATCGGCGAAGGGCCAGTTGAGCCGGGCGCAGGCCAGGCTGAAGGCTCCCGGGTGGGGCAGGACCGCCATGTCGGCGCCGTCGAAATGGCGCGCCAGCGTGGCGCCTATGCCATAGAACATGGGGTCGCCGGTGGCGAGCACGGCGACCCGGCGGCCGCGCCGCGCCGCGATCTCCTTGAAGGTATCCTCCAGGGGCGAGGCCCAGGCCAGGCGCTCGGCGCCGCCGTCCGGCACCATGGCGAGATGGCGCTTGCCGCCAATCAGCACCTCGGCGTTCTCGACCACGGCGCGTGCCGCCGGCGCCAGGCCGGCCAGGCCCTCGGCGCCGATGCCGACGACATGGAGCCACGGGCTCATGGATGGGCCTCGGCAGAAAGCTCGGCGGTTGTGTCCGCCGCCTTGGCGCTTTTGGCCAGGGCATTGACCGCCGCCACCGCCAGGGCGCTGCCGCCGAACCGCCCGCGCAAGCTGACAAAGGGCACGCCGGCGGGATGGGCGGCCAGCCGCTGCTTGGCCTCGGCGGCGCCGATGAAGCCGACGGGAAAGCCCAATATGACGGCGGGACGGTCCCAACCGTCATCGATCAGCTCCAAAAGCCGGAACAAGGCGGTGGGCGCGTTGCCGATGGCGACCACCGCGCCCCGGATCCAGGGCTGCCATTGCTCCACCGCCACCGCCGAGCGGGTGAGCCCCCGGCGTTTGGCCTCATCCGCCACGCCGTCCTGGTCCAGGGTGCAGATCACCCGGTTGCCATTGGGCAGCAGAGCGCCGGTGATGCCATGGGCCACCATGTGGCAATCGGCCAGCACCGGCGCGCCCGCCGCCAGGGCCAACCGCCCCAGCTTTCCCGCATCGGTTGAAAACGCCAGATCGCGCACCAATTCCGGCATGGCGGTGGCGTGGACCAGGCGCAAGGCGACGCCGTGGAGGTCATTGGGGATGGCGCCGAGGTCGGTCTCGCGGGCGACGGTCTCGAACGAGAGGCGCAGGATCTCGCGGGGATCGCTGACATAGCCCATGGTGCCCATGGTCACGGCCCCTTATCCTTGACCGCCCCGTTGCCGGTGCCGATGCCGCGCACATGGTGATGGTGGCCGGCCTGGGGCTTGCCGAGATCGCCGTCATAGCCGATCACCCGTTCGCGGTATTTGCACAGCTGGCAGTTCATGTTGTTGTCGCCGTCGTCGATCTCGCCAATGCGCTGTGCCAGGGTCTCGATCACTTGGGGGTGATCGCTGAGATAACCGGCCCTGATGATCTCGGTGCCGGGATGGCGCTGGGCGGCCTCATCGGTGAGCCGGTAGATGCGCTTGACCAGCACCCCGGTGAACAGAAAATAAGGAAACACGATGATGCGTTCAAAGCCCAGGCGCTGGGCCCGGTCCAGGGCTTGATCGACACCGGGTTGGGCGACGCCTGAGAACGCGGTCTCGGCCCAGCCGAAGCCCATGCCTTCCCACAGCATGCGGGCGATCTTGGCGATGTTGGAATTGGCGTCCGGGTCCGACGTGCCGCGGCCGACCACCATCAACAGGCTGTCGGCGCGGGGGACCGGTTGCTTGGCGGCGGCTTCCGCCTGTTCTATGCGCCCCGCCGCCGCGGCGAGCATCTTGGCATCGATGGCGAGCTCACGGGCAAAGTGGACCGTGATGTCCGGGTGATCGGCGGCAAAGGCGTTGAGCTCCCAGGGGATGTCGTTCTTGACGTGGCCGGCGGCGAACAGCATGCCCGGCACGGCAAGGATGCGCTTGGCGCCACCCGTGCGCAACGCCTCAAGGCCGTCGCGGATATGGGGGCGGGCGAATTCCAGATGGCCCGACGCCAAGGCCACGTCACCTAACCTCGCCTCAAGGCCCTGGGCCAGGCGCTGGAATTCGGCGACGGCGTCTGCGTCGCGGCTGCCATGGCCGCACAGCATGATGCCGTCCCGGGCGCCCGGGGCGGTCATGGCCGGGCCTCAAAGGCGGCCGGCGCCGGCAATTGGCGATTGACGGCACCACACCACCGCCCCATCTTGGCGCCATGTTTTCCTTTGGCATCTTTGGCGGCGCCGGGGTCGGCGGCGCCGAGGCCTTGATCCTGTTGGTGTTGGCCTTGATCCTGGAAGCCGTGATCGGCACGGCGCCGGCCTTGTTCCGCAACATTCCCCACCCCATAGCCGCCCTCGGCCAGCTGATCGCGCTGTTCGATGAGAGGCTCAACCGCGAGAGCCGGAGCGAGGCCGCGCGTCTCATCCGCGGCCTCGTCGTCGTCGTCGTCGTCATCCTGGTGGCCATCACGGCGGCGTGGGTTGTGCTCTTCCTCGCCGGCGCCTTGCCCTTTGGCTGGGTGCTGGAAGTCCTGGCCATTGCCGTCCTGGTTGCCCAGCGCGGCCTGTTCGACCATGTCAAGGCCGTCCGCCAGGCCCTTGGCGAGGGTGGCGTCGAAGCCGGCCGCCAAGCCGTCCGCCACATCGTCGGCCGTGATCCTGAAAGCCTCGATGAACATGGCGTGGCGCGCGCCGCCATCGAATCCTGCGCCGAGAACTTCAATGACGGGGTGGTCGCCCCGGTGTTCTGGTACATCCTGCTCGGGCTGCCCGGCCTGATGATTTACAAGGCGGTCAACACCATGGATTCCATGATCGGCCACACCTCTGCGCGCTACCGGGCCTTCGGCATGGCGGCGGCCAAGTTGGACGACGCGCTGAGTTATATCCCGGCGCGCATTTCCGCCGCCCTCATCGCCATGGCCGCCTTGTTCGTGCCCACCGCCGATGCCAAGGGTGCCATCGCCGTCATCAAACGGGACGCGGCCAAGCACCGCTCGCCCAATGCCGGCTGGCCCGAGGCCGCCATGGCCGGCGCCTTGGATCTGGCCCTGGCCGGGCCCCGGCGCTATGGAGATGAGGCGGCGAACGATCCCTGGATCGGCGACGGCCGCGCCCAGGCCAACCGCCAGGACATCCGCCGCGCGCTGTATCTCTACGCGGTCTCGTGTCTGATCAATGCCGGGCTGATTACGGCGCTGATCCTGGCCATGCTGACCGGCTAGCGGGACACCGCCGAGGGCTCGAGGCTTAGCGTTCACGGGCGATCTCCAACACCCGGTCGACATCCATATGGGCCTCTAAGTGTTCGGCCAGGCCGTCCAGGGTTTCTTCGATGCGGGTCTCGAACGGCTGGGCGTCCGCATCCGCGACACCGCCGAGCGCGCCAACCAGGGCATGGCGGAAATCATCAGAAGCGAAGATGCCGTGGAGATAGCAGCCCATGACCCGGCCATGGGCGGCGCGCGCACCCTGGCCAAGGCCGCTGATTTCAATCATCGGCCGGGCGCAATCGGCGCCGGTGGTCTGGCCCAGATGCATCTCATAGCCTTCGACGTCCGCGCCGAACGCCACATCTTGGCCTTTGACATGTTTCAGGGTCTTGGTCGCGGCCAGTTCGGTGACCACGTCAAGCAACCCAAGCCCCGCCATGGCGCCGGGCTTGCCTTCGATGCCGTCAGGATCATGGATGGACATCCCAAGCATCTGATATCCACCGCACAGCCCGATGATGTGGGCGCCGCTGCGCGCCAGCGCCCGGATATCCGTGTCCCAGCCCTGGCGGCGCAGGTAATCCAGATCCCCCAGGGTCGATTTCGAGCCCAACAGCAGGACGGCGTCGGCATCGAGCGGGATCGGACGCGGCGCTTCAACCACGTCGAGGATGACGCCGGGCTCCGCCGCCAACGGGTCGAGGTCGTCGAAATTGCTGATGCGCGGCGTCCGCGGCACGGCGATGGTGACGGTGCCTTGGCGTGGCGCCACGCCGCCAGCGCGCCGGTAGCGGCCTGCGTCCAGCGCCATGGCGTCTTCCGCCGGCAGGGCGCGGGCGCCCTCGAAGTGCGGCACGATGCCAAGGGCGGGCCAGCCGGTGCGGGCCTCGATCTCCTGCAAAGCAGGGGCGAAAAGCGTCACGTCGCCGCGGAACTTGTTGATGATGAAGCCCTTGATGCGGGCGCACTCGGATGGGGATAGCAGCGCATGGGTGCCAACCAGATTGGCGATGACGCCGCCACGGGAAATGTCGCCGACCAACAGCACCGGCACATCGGCGGCCTCGGCGAAGCCCATATTGGCGATGTCGGCCGGGCGCAGATTGATCTCCGCCGGGCTGCCCGCGCCTTCGCAGATGATGACATCGGCGCCGTCGGCGAGGCGCCCGAAGCTTTCCAGCACCGGGGCCATCAATGTGGGCTTCAAGGCGTGATAGTCCCTGGCCCCTGCATTGGCGGCAATGCGGCCTTGGACCACGACCTGGGCGCCGGTCTCACTCTCGGGCTTGAGCAGCACCGGATTCATGTCGGCGCTGGGGGCGATGCCCGAGGCCCGGGCCTGCAAAGCCTGGGCGCGGCCGATCTCGCCGCCATCGAGGGTGACGGCGGCGTTGTTGGACATGTTTTGGGGCTTGAACGGCCTGACCGCCAGGCCCCGGCGTGCAAAAGCGCGCGCCAGGCCCGTCACCAGCAGGGACTTGCCGACATCCGATCCGGTGCCCTGGAGCATGACCGCGGCGACGCGGCCGGCCCGCTTGGCCGGCACCGGTTTATGTGGGCTATTTAATATCAAGCACTGCCCTCAATTTGTCGGCGCCGGGGTTGTTGAACTTGCGGTCGACCAGGATGGCCCGGGGCGACGCCGTCTTGCCGTAATATTCGACATTGTAGCTCTGGCGTTTCTTGATCCAGGCGCCTTCGAGGGCGAGACCGCCATAGAGCCCGACGCCCTTGGAAACGGCGTAGAGATCTCCGCCAAGGCCAAGGGTGGTGGCGCCTTCGACCCCGGCGCCGACGGGTCCGACCGCCATGGAGGCCTTGGCGCCCAGCTTGACCTCATTGTTGATCAAGGCCTTCATGCCCGCATCGGTCATGACCACGAATATGATCTCGGATTGCTCGAGGCCGATCTGCATACCGAAGGACCCGGCGCCGATGGAGTAGAACGCCGGCGAGCTCCACTTGCCTGACTTGTCGCGGGCCAGCAGGATGCCCGAGCCGCCGGCGGCGCCGAAGATGAACCCGGCCTTGAGCATGCTGGGCACGATGAACACCCCCTTGGCCTTCTTCACCCAGCCCTTGAGCTTGGGAAACTTATCGTGGGCCAGAAGCTTGTCTGCCGTGAGCTTGGCCTTGTCGACCAGTTGCTGGGTCTCGGAAACCGCGAGGGACTGCCCCGGCGCGCCCAGGGCGACGCCACCGGCCACAAAGAGGACCGCAATTACTCTCATCAATCCTGTCATCGTCATGACTCCTTTCGATGTGAAATACGGATCAAAGGGTCCCCCTGATTTGCACGCCCGGTTTTTCCCCGGTTGTTCAGATAAACTGGCACTTCAAAACTCGATTCCCGGCTGGGCCTTGACGCCCGAGCGGAACGGATGCTTGACCATGGTCATCTCGGTGACCAGATCGGCGGCCTCGATCAAGGCTTTGGGCGCATTGCGGCCGGTGATCACCACATGCTTGGCCTCGGGCCTGGCGGCCAATGCCTCGATGACATCGGCGACAGGCAGATGGCCGTAACGCAACACGATGTTGAGCTCGTCCAGGATCACCATGTCATGGACCCTATCCATGATCAGGCCCCGGGCCTTGTCCCAGGCGGCAACCGCCGCCTTGATGTCGCGCGCCCGGTCCTGGGTCTCCCAGGTGAAACCTTCGCCCATGGCGTGGATCTCGATGTCTTCGGGGAAGCGCTCAAACACCTTGCGCTCGCCGGTCTGCCACTTGCCCTTGACGAACTGCACCACGGCAACCTTCTGGCCGTTGCCGATGGCGCGCAGCGCCAGGCCGAAGGCGGCGGTCGATTTGCCCTTGCCCTTGCCGGTGTGGACGATCACCAGCCCCTTCTCGATGGTCTTGGTGGCGAGCACCTTATCGCGCACCTCCTTGCGCCGGCGGGCCTTTTCATTGGCGCGGCGGTTGAGCTCGTCGTCGTTCATGGTCTGGCTCATTCGCTTTCCACCTGGTCAAGGCCGGCAAGCTCGCCGAGGGTTTTGTGGGCGATGTTGGCGCGGGGCCGCCACAGGCCGCGGCTCTCGGCCTCCAGCAACCGTTCGCCGATTTCCGCCAGCGCCGCCGGGTTGTGATGGTGCAGGAAGCCGCGCACCTTGTCATCGGAAATATAGGCTTCATAGACCGCGTCGAAGTGGTGATCGCGCACCGCATGGGCGGTGGCGGCGAAGGCGAACAGGTAATCCACCGTCGCCGCCATCTCGGC
>CBDUSV010000046.1:0-13619 GCA_965369885.1 uncultured bacterium | reverse complement strand
TCTGCCCAGCCGTCACGGCCCAACCCGCCGATCATGAGCTTGGGGGCCGTTATCTTAGGGGCCGTGGGTCCTCCTGGGCCGCCAGGGCCGCCGAGGGTGACGTCGAAGCGGCCGTCCCAGCGTGTCCGCTGCCCGGGGCCGATGGCCAGCGGTGGCGCCATGGCGGCGGCCTCGCGGCAAATCCATAGGGCGCGGCTGGCGCCAACGTGGCCGCCCGGCACGATCCGGCATCCGCCCAGGGTCCTGGCCGAGCCCGGTCCGCCATCGATGATGGCGCCGTAAAGCCGTTCAAGGCGGTTGAAGCGCGGGGGATAGAGCGCCCCCGCCACGCACATCAGGGTCCGGGCCAGGCCACGCAGCGCGATCTCGGCCGGCGCCGCGCGAAAGGGCGCGGTCTCGATCCGGCAATAGCCCGCCGGATACATGGTGGCGGCCAGCGCCAAAAGGCCCGCCACCCCGTGTTCCAGCGCCTGACGGCTACGGCCCAGCCGCTGGGCGGTGGCAGCAAGACGGGTGGCATCGATCCCTTCGCCGGCGAGCACCGGCAACATGGCACGGACCCGGACCCGGCCGAAGGCGGTGTCGCGGTTGGACGGATCTTCGATCCAGGGCTGAGCCCGGCGGCGAAGATAGCGGCGGCACTGTTCCCCGCCCACCGGCAATAGCGGCCGCAGGATCCGGACCCCTTCAAGCGCCACCACCGGCGCCATGGCGGCGAGACCATCGACACCGCTTCCCCTGGCCAGGCGCAGCAAAAAGGTTTCCGCCTGATCATCCAGTTGGTGGCCAGTCAGCAGATGCAGCGCCTGGTTGTCACGGCACCAGCCGGCCAGCAGCCGGTAACGGGCCTCGCGCGCCCTGGCCTGAAGATTGGCTTTCGATCCCTCGCCCCCCCCTTCATTCCCCCCCTCTTCATTCCAAGTGAGGGTGCGATGGGAAATCGACCGCGGCCGCAACCACGCCGCCACTTGTCGGGCCTCGGCGGTTGAGGTGCGGCGCAGGCGGTGGTCCACGGTCAAGGCCGTGATCCTGCCGCCACGGCGGCGCGCCCAGCCGTGGGCCAGCAGACATAGCGCCAGGCTATCGCCGCCGCCGGACACCGCAACCGCAAGGTGGGGTTTGCGCTCGAACGGCCCAAGCGCGGCCATGAAGCCGGTGAAAGCGGATGCGGTTAAGGTCTCAGCCACGGGCGCGCCCAATGGCAACCAGTGGCGCCGCCCCGCTTTTGGCCTCCGCTGACGCTTGGCCCCGCCCTAGCGACGACAACCATTGCGTTTTCGTTCCTGTTTGGTCCGGCGCAGGATGTTGGACGGGGCCTTGGGGAACTCTTTGGCGAGACGCGACAAGGTCACGCAGGCATCGCGCTTCTTTCCCAGGTGGATCAGCGACAAGCCAAGCTTGAGCAAGTTATCGGGAGCCTTGGCGCTTTTCGGGTATGTCTGGTAGCCCTCGGCGAAAGTCCTGGCGGCATTGCCGAAGTCGTTGCGAACATAATAGGTCTCGCCCAACCAATATTTGGCATTGCCGGCAAGGCTGTGCTTGGGATAGGCGGCGACGAAGGCGCGCAGGCTCCTCTCGGCGTTGGAAAAATCACTCTGGATCAGAAGCGAGCGCGCGAATTTATACTTCTCCTCCGGCGTGCCCGGAGGCAATAGCTTGGGCAGCGCCTTGGCCGTCTGAGTCGATGGCTTGCCAGCCTTGGCTTGCTGTGTGCCGGCCTTTTCCACAAGCGGGGCCGGGGCATTGGCCATGCCGGCGGGAAGCGAACCCAACACCCCTGGCTTGGCGGAACCGGCGGGGACTTCGACGCCGCCACCAATGGCAGACTTGGTGACCGGCGCCACGGCAGGCGCGGCCGCGCCAACCGGTGGCGGGCCCAGGGGTGGCGAGCCAATGGGTGGCGCGCCCGTGGGTGTTGCACCCGGCACTTTCCTGCCTTGCTCGAGGGCGCCGAGGCGGAACTCCAGGTCCGATACCAGCTTCTTCACGTTGGCGTTGAGTTGACTGATGTTGTGGTTCATTTCCTCGATTTTGCCGGTGAAATTGCGCAATTCGGTTTCGAATTCATCGAGGCGAACCTGCATCCTGGCGACGATCGCGGCGTTCGCCGAGTTTCCGGTGAACGCCGAGCGGGTTCCCGGCCTGCTGGGCGGCGGGCCGCCACGGTAGAAATCACCCTGCAGGGTGGAGAGTTCGCGCTGCAGGCGTTCAATACGATTGAGCAAGGTTTGCAGATTGGCCTGTTGGGAGGCCGCCGGCGGGGCCAGACCCATGGCAAGGCCGAAGGCGAATATGGCGGCGCAGCCAAGGGCCAACAGCTTCTGCCTCACCCGCCCCTCAGTCGCTTCAGCCATTTGGCCAACCCCTTCACGATGTGCCATTACCATCGTCCCCACCAATGCCGTTACGTCGTCAAATTGTCAACCGCGCAGCCAAGGCGCACAAACCGGCAAAACACAGGTCAGCTACATAGTTCAGCTTCCAGGCAAAATTAAGGCGCCTGCCCGGTGGCAAGGATCCTGAGAACCCTGACACCGGGCAGACGCCGAAATCACAAGCGGCTGGGCCGCCGGCAACTTAATAGTTTTTAACTGCCGGCCCGATTGACCATGGTGACGCCACGGCGGTTCTGGGCCCAGGCGGCCTTGTTGGAACCGGCCACCGCGGGCCGTTCCTTGCCATAACTGAGGGTCTTGA
Source organism: uncultured bacterium (assembly GCA_965369885.1). Lineage (GTDB taxonomy): Bacteria > Pseudomonadota > Alphaproteobacteria > SMXQ01 > SMXQ01 > JAZFWG01. The sequence goes on along the minus strand of CBDUSV010000046.1, from coordinate 10,922 downwards.
TCCGGTTCGGATTGATCCCCAGCGCAATCAGATAGTTCTTGACCGAATTGGCGCGGCGTTCGCCCAGGGCCAAGTTGTATTCCCGGGTGCCCCGTTCGTCACAGTGGCCTTGAACCGTGATGGTGTTCGCCTGGTACTTCTTCAGCCACACGGCTTGGCGCTGCAGGGTTTTACGCGCATCGGCCTTGAGGCTGAATTTGTCGAAGTCAAAGAATACGCGGTCGCCGACATTGACGACCAGGTCTTCCTGGGAACCAGGCTTGGTGGTTAGGCCGGCTCCGCCACCGCCGCCGCCACCGGTAGGTGCGGTGCCAGCACTGGCTCCGCCGCCGCCGCCAGCTCCGCCGCCACCGGTAGGTGCGGTCTCGCAAGCTGCCAAAAGTAAAACCGCCGCGAACATGCTCAAAATTCGAAGTGACATTATTTTAATCCCCGTCAGTGATGTCCGTCAGTAAAAACCCGACATGCATAAGATATGAAAAATCTGTAGGCCGCAAACTGTCCCCAAATCATTCATATTGCGTTAACATCCCGCCAACACATAAGAATGATGGTGAATTTTATGGTTAATGATTTCTAATATAGGGCCCCCAAGGCCGCGCTGACAACCTCCATATGATTAAATACACAATTTGAGTGTGTCACCAATAAGGCACCAACGGCGGTCATGGCAGCAAGGGCGACCATGCCGGGTCCGAGGCGTCCATCGGGCTGACGATTTCACGCTCGTTATATCCGGTGATATCGATCGAATAGAGCCGCGAAGTGGCACCGCGGCCTTGGTCGTCGGCGGGGGTCTGACGGAAGAAGATCAGCACCCGGCCATTGGGTGCCCAGGTCGGCCCTTCCACCAGGAAGCTTTCCGACAGCAGACGCTCGCCGGTGCCGTCGGGCCGCATGACGCCGATGAAAAAACGCCCTTGGTAGAGCTTTGTGAAGGCGACGAGATCGCCCCTGGGCGACCATACCGGGGTGCCGTAGCGCCCCTTGCCAAAACTGATGCGGTGAATGTTTCCGCCATCCGCGCTCATGACATAGATCTGCTGGCGTCCGCCGCGGTCGGATTCGAACGCGATCCGCCGGGCATCGGGCGAGAATGACGGCCCGGTGTCGATGGCGGGATGGTTGGTCAGCCGCTTCACCTGCCGGGTCCGCAGATCCATGATATAAATTTCGGAGTTTCCGTCGGTGGCCAGGGACATGATGACTTTGTTGCCATCGGGGGAGAACCGCGGCGCGAAGGTCATGCCGGGGAAATCGCCGAGCACTTCTTGCTGGCCGGTGTCGATGTTGCGGATATAGACCCTGGGCTTGTTGTTGAAATAGGCCAGATAGGTGATCTCCTGGGCCGTCGGCGAAAACCGCGGCGTCAGCACCAGATTGCGGCCGTCGGTGAGAAAACGGTGGTTTTCACCGTCCTGGTCCATGATCGCCAGACGCTTGACGCGCCTTTTCCTCGGGCCGCTTTCGGCGACATAGACGATACGGGTATCGAAGTATCCTTCTTCGCCGGTGATGCGCTTGTAGATGGCGTCGGAGATGAAATGCGAGACCCGGCGCCAATTGGTCGGCTTGGTGAAAAAGGCGAGCCCCACCATCTGCTGTTCGGCGAAGACGTCCCACAAACGGAATTCAACCCTGAGACGGCCGTCCTCCTGGAGGCTGGCGGCGCCGTTGACCAGGGCCTGGGCGCTGATCACCCGCCAATCGCCGAAGCGTGGCCGCACCTTCAAGGATGCCGCGGTTTGAATGAAGGCCCTGGGATCGAGCGGCTTGAACAGGCCGGAACGCTCGAGATCGGCCGACACCACCTTGGAGATATCGCGGCCGATCTGCACTTCGGTTTCAGACTTGCCGAGGAAATTGGTGATGGCGATGGGAAGCGGTTCGACCCGCCCGCGGGTGATATCGATCCTGAGCTCGGCCTGGGCATCCGCCGTGGCCAAGGCCAATTGCATAAGCACAAGGCCAACCGCCAAGGCAATTCTTATCCCCATATGTCCAAACCCATTTTCCCTTATTGCTCTTATCGTGGTCATGATCTGACCGCCTCCCTGGGGTTAAAACTCAATGTAAAGGTTTTCCACTGATTATATTTCTGCGGCGGCAGTCTCAGCGGACTGCAATCGGGATTGAGCACCGCCCGCAGCGCGCTTTCCGCCGCCGCGCGGTAAAACGAGTCCCGCGACATGCGGCTACTTTGGACGATCCTCGCTTGGCGCACGGTGCCGTCCTGATTCATCACCACGGCAATATCCACCACCAGGTCCCGGGCATCGCGGGCGCCCGCCGGGATGTTCCAACATTGCTCAATCTGGCTGCGGATGGCGTCGAGTTCGCTGATCGTCATGCGCTCAGACAGGGTCGGCGGTGACGGCGGCGCGATTTTCTTTTCGATTTTTTTCGGGCGCGGAATGGGCTTGCTCTCTTTCGGCTTATCCGGGGTCACATCCTTGAGCACCGAGGCGAGGAAATCCTTGCGCGGGGTCAGGGGCTTGCGCCGGGGCCTGATCTTCGCCATCCGCTTTTTCCTGCGCGGCTTGACCTTGGGCTTGGGTTTGGGCTTCGCCTTGATCTTGGGCTTGGGCTTGACCTTGGGTTTGGGCTTGGGGATCGCCACGGCCTCTGGCAGTGGCGGCGCTTCCGGCGGCGGCGGCGCCTTGGCGACATTGCGCGGTGTCTTTTGCTTGGGCTTGGGTGGCTTGGGCTTGCGCGGCTTGGGCTTGGTCTTCGCCCTCTGCTTCGCCTTCATCAGGGTCTTGTCGGATATTTTCACCATCTCGATGATGACGGGACGGTTGAGGACGGGCTCGCTGCGGAACAGTTCCGGCAGGCCGAAATAGGCGAGCAGAATCACCACAACATGGAAAACCGCTGAAAATACCGCACCCCGGCGCATCGGCTATTTCTTTCTCTTCTTAGACCGCCGGGACTTGGATGCCACTATCGGCAGTTCGGCGATCAACGCCACCTTGGTGAACCCCGCCGAGGAGACCGTCCCCATCACCCGCATGATGACCCCATAGATCACCGAGCGGTCGCCGCGGACGAAGATGCGGGTGTTGGGCTTGTTCAGGGTGATGGCCTTGAGGCGGGGCACCAAATTTTCGAGTTCAACCTCGGTTTGCTGAATGAAGATCTTGGCGTCGGCATTGATCGAAATCACCAGCGGCTCGTCCTGGCCGGGAATCACCGCGGCCTTGGTCTTGGGCAGATTCACCGGGACGCCGACGGTCAGCAGCGGCGCCGTGACCATGAAGATGACCAACAGCACCAGCATGACATCGACCATGGGCGTCACGTTGATCTCGCTCATCGGACGGTAGCTTGTCGGGCCGGCAAAGCCGTATCTCTTCCGGCCGCCTTTCATCGCCATCGCCATGATCAGTTGTTCTCCTGCAATTGACGCGACAAGATGGCGTTGAAATCGCCGATGAAGGCCTCCAACTGCCCGGCATAGCGGCCCAGATCGGTGGTGATCTTGTTATAGGCGACCACCGCCGGGATCGCCGCGACCAGCCCCAAGGCGGTGGCGAACAAGGCTTCGGCAATGCCCGGCGCCACCACCGCCAAGGAGGTGTTCTTGGACGCCGCGATGGCCTGGAAACTGTTCATGATGCCCCACACCGTGCCGAACAGGCCGATGAACGGCGCCGTCGAGCCCACCGAGGCGAGAAACACCATATGCTTCTCGAGCCGTTCCATCTCGCGGCCAAGGGTGGTGCCCATCACCCGTTCGATGCGTTCCTGCAGGGTGGTGCGCATGGATTCGGTGGTGGTCAGCCCCTTGGCGACGGAACGCCGCCATTCGCGCATGGCGGCAGAGAACAGGCTTTCCATCGGATCATTTGGGCGGTTGCCGATCCGGTCATAGAGCTCCTCCAGGGACCCGCCGGCCCAGAAGGTATCTTCGAAGCTGACGGCGTCGGCCTTGAGGCGGCGGATGCGGCGGACCTTCTCGAAGATGATCGCCCAGCACCAGAACGAAGCCAGCACCAGGATCAATACGACCAGTTGGACCACGACGTCGGCGCGGAGAAACAGGCTCCACATCGACATATCCATGGCGGCGACGGAACCTCCCAGGTCGACGGATTCGATAGTCGTTGGCTCCATGACTTATGCTCGCTTTGTTTCCAGGGTTGATTGGGAGAGGGGTTTGAGGGCGCTGGCCACGGTTTTGGGCAACCGCACCGGGCGCCCCTTGTCGTTGACGCAGGCAAGTTTCACTTCGAGCCGCGCCAGATCACTGCCGCCACCATTGCCCGGGCCCACGCGGCGGATGATTTGTTCGGCATCGACGGTCGCGGCCGAGGCCGCCAGGATCCGGGTCCGCACTTCAAGGATGTCGTCGAGCCCGCCGGGCGCCAGATAGTCGACCTGACAACGCCGCACCGCGAAGATGACGCCGTCCCGTTCCCTGAGCTTCAATTGATCGATGCCCAGTTCCCGCAGCAATTCGGTTCGGGCCCGTTCGGCAAATCTGAGATAGTTGGCGTAATAGATCACCCCGCCGGCATCGGTGTCCTCGAAATAGACCCTGAGCGGATAAACATGGGTGCCGTGGTCGAGCAAAGGAGGCGGCTCAGCCATTCTTGCCCTCCCCGGCCTTGCTTTGGGCATCATCGTCGGCATCAAGGCCGCCTTCGAGCAGCTTGAGCTGTTCGGCGGCGCCCCTCGGCGGTTCAAGATCCAAATGGCGCCAGCCGCGCTGGCCAAGCACCCGGCCGCGGGTGGTGCGCTGCAGGAAGCCCTGCTGGATCAGATAGGGCTCGATCACCTCTTCAAGGGCATCGCGCTGTTCGGATAGCGCCGCGCTCAGGGTCTCGACCCCGGCGGGGCCACCACCGTAATTGTTGGCAAGACAGCGCAGATACCGCATGTCCATGGCGTCGAGGCCGCATTGATCGACCTCGAGCCGGTTGAGGGATTTGTCGGCCATGGCGGCATCGATCACGGTCTCGCCGGAGACCGCGGCGAAATCACGGACCCGGCGCAGCAATCGGTTCGCCACCCTGGGCGTGCCACGGGCGCGCCGGGCGATCTCGTGGGCGCCATCGTCCTTCATGTTCATGTCCAACAGACCGGCGCCGCGGTGGACGATCTTTTCCAGCTCTTCGACATTGTAAAAGGTCAGGCCGAGGGGGATGTCGAAGCGGTCACGCAGCGGTGTCGACACCAGGCCCGAACGGGTGGTGGCGCCGATCAGGGTGAAGGGCGGAACGTCGATGCGCACCGAACGCGCGCCGGGCCCCTCGCCGATGATGAGGTCGAGCTGAAAATCCTCCATCGCCGGATAGAGAATTTCCTCCACCGCCGGGTGCAGACGGTGGATCTCGTCGATGAACAGGACATCGTGGGGCTGAAGGTTGGTCAAGAGCGCAGCGAGATCGCCGGACTTGACGATCACCGGCCCCGAGGTGCCGTGATATCCAACCCCGAGTTCGATGGCGATGATGCGGGCAAGGGTGGTCTTGCCCAGGCCCGGCGGCCCCAACAGCAGAACATGGTCGAGGGCATCCTTGCGCCCGAGGGCGGACTCGATGAAGACCCGCAAATTCTCGCACAGCTTGGTCTGGCCGGTGAATTCACCGAGGCTGCGGGGCCGCATCGCGCCCTCGGCGCCGTCGTCCTCGGAAAGACGGCCATCAACCGCGCGGTCGTCGTCACTCATGGCTCATATCCCCTCATGTTCCGGGCCCCGAACTCAGTTCCTGCAGCCCGGCGCGGATCAGGTCTTCGACCGGCACTTCCGCGCCCAGGCGGCGGGAAGCGGCGGCGACGGCGCCGAAGGCATCCATGCGCCGGTAGCCCAGATTGACCAGGGCCGAAACCGCATCTGCGGTTCCGGCATCTTCCGCCAAGGCTTCCGAGGGCCTGCCCTCCGTAGCCTTGGCGAAGGAAGGCAAGACCTTGTCGCCAAGTTCGCTGACGATGCGCCCGGCGAGCTTGGCGCCGACGCCGCTGGCCTGGCTCAGGGCGGCCTGGTCACGGGACAAGATGGCATCGGCCAGGCGTCCCGCCGGCAACACCGTCAGGATCGCCAACGCCACCCGGGCGCCGACGCCTTGGACCGTCAGCAACATGCGGAAGGCATCGCGGCCCGCCGGGTCCTCGAAACCGTAAAGATGAATATGGTCCTCGCGGACATGGGTCTCGATATAGAGCGAGACCTGGGAGCCCACCCGGCCTAGAGCCGCCACGGTGGGGTGCGAACAGAACACCACATAGCCGACGCCGCCGACATCGACCATGGCCCAGTCCTCGGCGGTGGAATCCAAAACCCCGGTAAGCTTTCCGATCACCGCCTATCCTCCGCTACCATGGGGCCATCACCAGCGCCGGGACGAAGCCAACGCCCGGCGGTCATCGCCCGGTGGGAATGGCAGATCGCCACCGCCAAGGCATCGGCGGCGTCAGTGCTTTTCGGTGCGCAGCCAGGAAGCAGGGTCGCCACCATCAGCGCCACCTGCTGCTTGGCGGCATGGCCGCTGCCGACCACCGCCTTCTTGATCTGGTTGGGAGCATATTCGGTGACCGCTAGTCCGGCCCGGGCCGGCGCCAGCAGCACGACGCCGCGGGCAAGGCCGAGCTTGAGGGCGGATTGCGGATTGCGGTTGACGAAGGTTTCCTCGACCGCGGCCTCATCGGGTCGGAACTCATCTATCACCCGGCAGATGCCGTCGAACAGTTGCGCCAAGCGGGACGCGGTGTCGGCGCTGGACTTGGTTGCAACGGCGCCATTGCCGACATGGCGCAGGCGATTGCCGTCCACTTCGATAATCCCCCAGCCAGTGTTTCGCAGTCCCGGGTCCAAACCAAGCAATCTCATGGCTTATTCTTGCGCCCCCTCATTCATGCGCCCATCAGCTCCCGAACTGCTTCATGGCTTCGTCGGAGACCTCGAAATTGGCCGCGACGGAGCGCACATCGTCATTGTCATCCAAGACTTCGATCAGGTTGAACAGTGTTTCGGCCTTTTCGTCGGCGACACTGACCCCGGTCTGGGGCCGCCATACCAGACCGGCGCTTTCCGGCGATCCGAACTTTTCTTCCAGGCCCTCGGCCACGGCGCCGAAATTGTCCGGCGCGCAAATGATCTCGTGGCCGGTCCCGGTCGAATCCACATCATCGGCGCCGACATCGAGGGCGGCCTCGAACATCTCGTCCACCGAGGCCGCGGCCACCGGATAGAAGATGCTGCCGACACGGTCGAACATGAAGCTGACGGAGTTGGTCTCGCCCAAGGAGCCGCCATGCTTGGTGAAGGCGGTGCGGACCTCGGCGACGGTGCGGTTGCGGTTGTCGGTCAGGGCCTCGACGATGATGGCGACGCCGCCGGGACCATAGCCTTCATAACGGATTTCATCGAAATTGGTGTCGTCGCCGCCGCCGGCGCCACGCTTGATGGCGCGTTCCATGGTGTCCTTCGGCATGTTGACGGCCTTGGCCGCGGTGATCGCCGTGCGCAGCTTGGCATTGGACGCCGGGTCCGGACCCGCCTTCGCCGCCACCGTCAGCTCACGGATCGCCTTTGAAAACACCTTGGCGCGCTTGGCGTCCTGCGCGCCCTTCCGGTACATGATGTTCTTGAACTGGGAATGACCCGCCATTCACTCAAATCCCCAAGGTTCTGTGATAATAATCGGTCTCTATACCATATATAGCGAAAAACGCACGCATCGCCGCACACTCCGCTACCAAGTCAATATGGCAACAATGGGGCGCTGTTGGAGGATGGGATTTGGCGCCGGTTATGGCCCCGCCTCTACCGGGTCATTCAGGCCCGGTGGGTTGGAGATGGCCGCCGATGCGGAGCGGCGTGACGCTGACAGCGAGGCCGGTGGCGTCGTCGGTTTCGGCGATGACACCGCACAGCGTGGCGTCGCCCAGGGCGGGCTTGAGACGGCTCGCGCGCATCTTGGTGGTGAAGCGCGCGATCGCCTCGGCCTTTTCCATGCCGATCACCGAATCGTAATCACCGCACATGCCGGCGTCGGTCTGATAGGCGGTGCCGCCCGGCAACAGCCGGGCGTCGGCGGTGGGCACATGGGAATGGGTCCCGACCACCAGGGACACCCGCCCGTCGAGGAGATTTGCCATGGCACACTTCTCGCTGGTGGCCTCGCCATGGACATCGACGACGATGGCATCGACGGTGCCGCCAAGGCGATATTTCTCCAACACGGTCTCGGCGGCGCGGAACGGATCGTCCAGGGCATCCATGAACAACCGGGTCATGACATGGACCACCAGAACCTTGCGCCCAGCCTGGCTGGTGAACACCCCGGCGCCCTGGCCGGGGGTGCCGTCGGGATAATTGTGGGGCCTGAGCAGCCGGTTTTCGCTGGCGATGTAAGGGATGATTTCGTTCTGATCCCAGACGTGATTGCCGCTGGTGAGGACATCGGCGCCGGCGTCGAAAAACTGTTGGCAGATCTTGCCGGTAATGCCGAAGCCGCTGGCGGCGTTCTCGCCATTGACGACGATGAAATCGAGCCCAAGTTTCTGGCGCAGGCCGGGCAGGTTTTCGCACACGACCTCGCGGCCCTTGCGCCCCACCACATCGCCACAGAACAGGATTTTCATGGGTGCCCGCTCATCATGCTATTTTGACGGCCTCTTTTTCGGTCACGATCCAGTCGAGTTTCTGGTCATTGAAATCATGGGGCACCTCGGCGACCTCCTGGGCGCCATACCCCGCGCCCACCGCCACCACATCGCCCGCGTCCCGCAGCACCTCGAGGGTGCGGTCGTAATAGCCGCCACCGTACCCGATGCGCCAGCCCTTGCGGTCGAAGGCGAGAAAAGGCACCAGGAGCAGCTTGGGGGTGAGCACGGGCGCCTTTGGCGGCGGCGCCGGGATGTCATAGGCACCAGGGGCCAACTCCATCCCCGGCAGCCAGCGCCGGAACAACAATGGCTGGTCTCGGCCGATCACCACCGGCAATGCGCAAGCCAGGCCGAGCCCGTGGAAATGCTCCATCAAGGGGCGCACATCCATCTCGTCGCTGACCGGCCAGTAACCGGCCACCACTTTTGCCGCTTCGGCCGCCTTGCACAATTCGGCTGAGCTCAGAAATCTTTCCTTGAACAATTCCCCTGCGCGGTTGCCCTGGGTCTCACAGGCGGCTTGGCGCGTAATGGCCGCGTTGGTCCTCATCGCTGATTTGTCGTCGTCGTCCAACCGCGCGCCTTTATGAGATAAAGCCTAGGCTGGGAAAAGCCTTTGCGGCCAGCGGGGCGGGACCACCAAGGCCGTCGGCTAGATGAAATTACCTCTGTGGTCCTACGGTGTAGGTGGGCGCCATATACCGAAACCACGGCTCCGGCAGGGACAGCTCCCTAGAGGATGTATTGACCCCAGGGTAATTACGGGCCTAACGCACCTGGCAGTACCCGCCCTCAGGGGTAATTTAGGTCCCCTCGAGCGTCGCTGCAATGGTTTCGATGCGTTTGGCCAGGCCGTCGAAGTCTTCGACCATGGATTTTTCCGGGAATTTCGCCGCAGATTTGGACACGTCCGGCGCCTTGCCTCCGCCACCCGTGTCCCCAGGGGCTTTTTCAAGGGCGGCGATATCCTCGAAGGCCTCGGCCAGGTCGTCGGCGATCAGCAAACTCGCCATCACCAGAAGCCGGGTATCGCCAACCTGTCCGACCTCGGCGACCAGCTCTGCCACCTTCTTGTCGACATATTCGCCAAGGCGGAGAAGATGGTCCTCTTGGCCGTCATCGCAGGCGATGGAGTATTCACGCCCGTTGAGGGTGATGTCGACTTCTGCCATTCAGCCCTCCAACACCGTCTTGAGCCGCCCGATGGCGGCATCCAGGCGGCTGGTGACAGCCTGGTTGGCATCCTTGAGTTCGCTACACAGACGCTGGGACACCGCCAAGGCCTCGGCCTTCTCCCCATCGTCCGCCGCCAGTTCGGCTTGGGATTTGACCGCCGCCTCGAGGCGGGCGATGGATTTCTCCAGTCTGTCCTTCGCGGTTTCAAGCTCTGTCATGGCTGCGATTTCCTGGCCTTTAGCTGTGGGTGTTTGCCCGTATGGCAAGAGTGGCAAGCCCACAATTGAGCACGTGGCAGGATACGCCGCCCCCGGCGAAGCCGTCAACACAGACCGAGCCGCAACCCACATCACCTTTCACACCCCCTCCCATTTCATACAATCGTGATGCCGGCGGGCAATCCCGAGATTGCCAAAAGACCGGTTTTTTCCCTATTCTGGACCCAAGTTAAGAATCATTCGCGTCAAGTCTGGGGAGAAAGATGAAATACATGACTTTGACAATGACCATGTTATTGGGCCTGTTCCTGGCGGGCTGCACCATGAACATGGACGAGCCCTTTCTGTCCAGGGCGGAAACTTGCGCGTTGGATCCGCTGAATAGCTTTGATCCCAATCTCTGCAACGAAAATACCGACGACAATCATTAGACCGGGCATTGGACATGCCCGGCAACGGGCCATGACATCAACCGGGGCGGCATTTCGCCCCGATTGTGCCGTCTCCGCCCCCCCCTGCACAGCCATAACCCATGGCAAAGCAATAGCTTATCCCCAAAAGCCGTCTTTTTGCTGAGTCCGATCAAGATCACGCATCCTCACATTCAAGTGAAGTTACGTGTTTATACTTTCACATAAAAGTGTAAATGCGTGTAATCACTTTCACATGAAAGTGAAATAAATATAGAATACGTGATTATGAATTATTTTCTCCTGATACTATAATAACCATTGTCGATAACTTCTTATATCAGGAGATAATGAAATGAAGTACTCAAAATACGCACTTGTTGCTTTGGCCCTTCTTGTTGCTGGTTGTGCCACCGACAGGTCCTATCAGACCGCCTTTGCAAAATGTTCGGGTCAATCGAGCGTCTTTGACGCCCATCTCTGCGATGCCAACAACCAGGACGAT